>CAMYUO010000035.1 GCA_947302065.1 uncultured Clostridia bacterium
ACCCGCAAGCCTTTTTTACGAGAAAAGGCTTGACCGAAAAACCTGTTATTATTGGCTGGCTTTTGCAAATTTTATTATATAACGGGGAGAGAACAATGAAAGAATACACTTACAGAAAGATGACGATAGACGATCTTGACTTGCTCGTTTCATCGAGGGTCATGGTGCTCAGGGCGGCGAACAGGCTGCCCGATGACACCGATATGAGCGAGATAGAAAAGCAGTCGAGGGAATACTACAAAAATGCGTTTGCACAGGACTGCCACACGGCGTATCTTGTGTTTGACGGCGAAAGGCTCATCGGTGCAGGCGGAATAAGTTACTACACGGTGATGCCGACCTGTGATGTGAACACGGGCAGAAAGGCGTATGTGATGAACATGTACACCGACCCCGAATACAGACGGCAGGGCATCGCATACAGGACGCTTGACCTGCTGGTGCAGGACTCGCTGTCACGAGGCATTGAGCACATCACTCTTGAGGCGACGGACATGGGCAGACCGCTTTATGAAAAGTACGGCTTTGTGCAGATGCCCTCGGAGATGGAGCTTAGAAATAAGAGATAAGACGTAAGAGGTAGGATGATCTGCTTCTCACCTCTTACCTCTCACCTCTGACGATCAAAAGCAGCAATACTTTGCAGCTTGTATATTAAAAACAAAAATCTTAAACATAAAGGAGTTTGATCTAAATGTCAGCATTTAAGCCGGCAGATATACTTCTGCCAAAGAACACAGATATGACCAAGTGGGCGGTAGTTGCCTGCGACCAGTACACAAGCGAGCCTGAATACTGGGCTGATGCGGAAAAGATAATAGGCGGCAGCAGGAGCACGCTCGACCTGATACTGCCCGAGGTATATCTCGAGGGCGACGACGTAGATGAGCGCATCGAGAAGATTCACGGCAAGATGAACGAATACATGGCTGCGGACACTTTCAATGAGTACAAGGACGCACTTATCTACATCGAGAGAGTGCAGGCTGACGGCAAGGTCAGAGCAGGCATTGTCGGCGGCATCGACCTTGAACAGTACGATTACAACAAGGGTTCAAAGAGCAGGGTAAGGGCTACCGAGGCGACTGTTGTTGAGCGTATCCCGCCGAGGATAAAAGTTAGGCGTGGTGCGCCTGTTGAGCTGCCGCACATCATGATACTCATTGACGATGCAAAAAAGAGCATCGTTGAGCCTTTGGCTGAAAAGAAAGACAGCTTTGAAAAAGTATATGACTTTGACATGATGAAAAACGGCGGTCACATCACAGGCTGGCTCATCGACAAGGACACACAGGCACAGCTGCTTGACACGCTTGAAAAGTTCGACTCGCAGGAAGAGTTCAGCGCAAGATACGGCTATGAGAACGAGCCGCCGCTGACATTCGCAATGGGTGACGGAAACCACTCGCTTGCGACTGCAAAGGCATTCTATGAGGAGCAGAAAGCTGCGAACGCAGGCAAGGATATGTCGAATGCAAGGTGCAGATATGCGCTTGTTGAGATAGTTAATCTGCATTCGCCTGCACTTGAATTTGAGGCTATACACAGGATATGCACAGGCATCGACAGGGCAAAGCTTATGGCTGAGATGACAGAGGCTCTCGGTCTTTCAAAAGAGCCTGCTGCGCAGAAGATTACTGTTGTTACAGACGGCAAGCACGAGGACTTTTTCATTCACAAGGAAAGCTCAAAGCTGACGGTCGGCTCGCTGCAGAATTTCCTTGACGGATACATGAAAGCAAACGGCGGAAAGATAGATTACATTCACGGCATCGAGGTCATCGACAATCTGTCGCAGAGTGCTGATGCGCTGGGCGTACTGCTGCCGGACATGGCAAAGTCGGAGCTTTTCCCGACGGTAATCTGCGACGGCGCACTGCCGAGAAAGACATTCTCGATGGGTCACGCATGGGACAAGAGATACTATGTTGAGGCAAGAAAGATAACTGACTGATGGAATATATCTATGAGACTCACTGTCACACCTCGCAGGGAAGCGCCTGCGGGCGAATGACGGGCGAGGAGCTTGCGAGGTTTTACAAAGATGCAGGCTATGACGGCGTTATCGTGACAGACCATTTTTTCAACGGCAACTGTGCGGTCGACCCGAGCCTGCCCTGGAAGAAAAAGTGCGAGCTTTACTGTGCGGGATACCGTGACGCAAGGCGAGTGGGCGACGAGATAGGTCTGACGGTGATGTTCGGCATCGAATACTCGTACTTCGGCACAGACCTGCTCATTTACGGGCTTGATGAAGATTGGCTCAAGGCGCACCCCGAGATAATGGATATGTACGTCAAGGACTTTATGCGTTTTGTTTATGAAAACGGCGGACTTATCGTGCATGCTCACCCGTTCAGAAAGGCATCTTACATCGACACGATACGGCTTTACCCTTATGATGTCGATGCGGTCGAGGTTTACAATGCAGGCAACGACCCGAAGGCTGATGAGCGTGCGAACTGGTACGCTGACAGCTACGGGCTGGTCAAGGTCGCAGGCAGCGACAGGCACGGCGTTTACAGTGAGGAAAGATGCGCTGTGGTGTTTGATGAAAAGCTGGAAAGCATTGAAGATTACATGCGGCTGGTGCGTGCAGACAAAATAAAAAGGCTGATATGTGAAAGATGAAACTGCCGGCAGGGCAGCGAGAATAGTTTTATGTGACCCGTGAGGACAAAAATTCCTTGCGGGTCTTGTTTTTTCGTAACCAAAGCTGGATTTTTGCATCTATATATACATAAGGGCAAAAAGGAGGTCGTGGTAGGTTATGAAAAAGGCGAGAATGCTTGCGAAGATATCGCTCAAATACTGGCTGCATCACAAACGGCGGTTTTTCACGCTGATGCTGGCGCTGGTGCTGGGTGTGAGTGCGCTGTGCTGCACGGCGCTTCTGGTGCGCAGCGAAAAAGATGCGGTGCTTGAATCGGAGCTGTATCTGCTGGGCAACTTTGATATACAGATACTCGGAGCGAGCAAGGACACGGTCGAGAAGCTGCGTAAGGACGAGAATGTTATCGCTATCGGTGCACAGTATGAGCTGGGGTATGTGAAAACGGACACGGGTGCGCAGGGTTACTGTGCGGCGTTTGAGGACAAAGAAGCTGAGGACATATGCCATATGACCTGTCTGCGAGGCAGATATCCCGAAAAAGAAGACGAGGTCACGATGGACGTAGGCACGGCAAAAAGCCTTGGCGTTATGCCGTATCCCGATGAAAAGGTGACGCTTTCGCTGTACAGTCCCGACGACAAAAAGCTTGCCGAGAAAGAATACACTCTGGTCGGCGTTTTTGAAGGAGAGAACACAGCGTGGCAGGGCGAACAGCCTGACGGAAAATGGCTGAGATGCCCATTCCGCTTGCTCGACACGGATCACCATACGCCGAGCGTGTATTTCCACATCAGCCAGAACGAGATATTCAAAAGCAATAACATAACTATGTTCGTTCAGACAGATGCTGATGACCCGTATGTTATATATCAGAGTGCAAATGCGCTTTCGACGGACTTTATGTATTATTCGGATGACTGCGGCAGGCGGAACGCGTATTCGTACACGTTGGGCATTAATGGCGTTTCGTCTCTTATCTGGGAAAAATACGGCGGAAGCACGCCCTCGAACATTGAGGCTGCGATGAAAAACGGCGACACGATAAAGGACTTTTACTCGCAGTTTATAATGCCGATGCTGACGGTAATGATTTTTATAATAATCATTCTTTCGGTGGTGGGCTTGACGAGGAACATCATAAAGGACAAGCAGGAAAACTTTGCAGTGCTGCGAAGCCTCGGGCTTGAAAAGCGGCATCTTATCGGATACATATTCTGCGATTTCACGGTGACGGCGCTTATCTGCATTGGCATTGGGCTTGGGCTGGGCAGTGCTGCGCATATCGGCTTGATAAACTTTCTCAACGGGGCGTTTGACCTCAAGCTGAACTACGGTTTTGACTGCGTGAAGTATGTGAATGAGGTGACGTATAACCCGTATCTGCTGTCGGTGGTGACGATACTTATCTGCGTTGAAGTTTCAGTGCTTATCGCAACTTTTTCGTTCAGAGGAAAGACGCCTGTGCAGATGTTTGCACAGGGCAGGGCAAAAAGGCGCAGGTGGCACAGGGCAAAGCCTGCGGGCAGATACCGCAGCTGGATATTCCTGCTGATACGCCGCATAAAACTGCGCAATGTGCGCATCGCTGTGGTGAGCGTCATTGTGATGAGCGTGGCGCTGACGGGGTACACTTATTTTCAGGCGTTTGCTGACAGGCAGAACAACGACCTTTACTGGGAGAAGAAAAACAGCGGCTTGGATTACTGGGATTACAGCGCTAAGACAGGTGATGGCAACAGGTATCTGTTCGGCATAGAGAACCACCACGAAAACGGCGTGACGGTCAGCGATTATCAGAAGCTGAAGGAGCAGGATTTTGTGGACGACAGCTTTGCGCTGGCGGCGGTAAGCTCGACGAGGCTGAGCTTTGCACAAGGCGCTCTTGACGACAAGGCGCAGAGGGACTTTAAAAAGTTCGAGCTGAAAAAGTTCGGAGACATAGACACGGCAAATGCACACGAGTTCGACATCGCTCAAAAAGAGAGCGAAGAGGCGATGATAGAAAAGATAGGCTACGATAAGACCGACCTTATCTATGCCTGCCCGAGCGTTGCGCTGTTTGATGACGCGCTTGATGAGCTGGACAAGTTCGTTGTTGACGGAAAGATTGACAAGCAGAAGCTCAAAGACGGCAGTGAGGTACTGCTGGTGATGGACATAACGAACAAGATAAAGTTTGAAAAGCTGTTCAAGGCGGGAGACAAGCTGCCGCTGTCGGACATTGTGCTGGAAGAAAAGGAAGAACAGCTGAATTTCAGCAGCCTTAATATCGAAGACCTCGGTGAGCCTGCTTATCAGAAGAAGGTCAAGAACTATGAGGGTAATGAGACCGAGGAACGCTCATATGCGATAGGCAAGCGAAAGGATATAAACGTTAAGATAGGTGCGGTGCTTATACTTGACCTTGATGTTGCGCACAAGTACATGGCGGAAGCGGCAGGCGGCGACTGCGGTTTGAACGTATTCTGTGCGCCCGAGTCGTTCAAGGCGTGGGGCATTGGCGAGCGCAATCTTTCGCAGGTGTATATGAAGCTGACGGGCGAGTCGGAGATAACGAGGGCTGATGTTTACTGGTACAGCCTTATGGCTGGCGCAAGGGGAGTTGAGACGAACTCCACCGCCGAGATAAGCGCCAAGATGGACAGGGGCAAGAAAAAGATAATGTGCGTTTACTACTCGATGATAGTTATTGTGACGCTGACCGCCGCGGTGATGATAGCGATAAGCCTTTACACAGATATACGCATGCGCTCGGGCAAGTTTGCGATGCTGCGTGCCTGCGGAATGTCAACAGGGCAGATACTTTTCATGATATGGCGGCAGAACATAATCTATCCTGTCATTGGCGGCATATGCGCTGTGTTCCCTGTGAAGTGGTGTCAGCAGTTCCTCGATTATGTCAAGCAAAAGCTGGTCAGCGGTGAGTGGAAAGCGGAAAACGGAGATTTTAAGTATCCGTGGTCTTATGACGTGCCATATCACTATAACCTGTTCGATTATAATGTCAAGCGGACGCTGCTGATAATTTTTGCGGTGTATGTGGTGATAATGCTGCTGGTGACGCTGCCGCAGATAAGGTTTATTCGCAAACAGTCCATCGCTGATGAAATTGAAAAGTCGAGCTTCTGATGATACGGGTTGCAATTTTTAGGATATGTGATAAAATGGAACTGAAAGAACTGATAAAACAGGTGCTCTGGCAGATGTATCAGAGCAGTCTGCAAAATGCGGCAGGACTTGAACGGGTCGATGCCGTGATAGAAAATGCTATCGGAAAGGAGGGCGGTGAAGATGCAGGTGACAGAGCTTTCGCAGACGGTGCAGGCGGCACGCTCGGGTGACAAGGATGCCGTTGAAAAGCTGTACAAGCACTACCGCAAGCGGCTGTGGTTCTATGTATGCAGAAATATCGATTCACAGCAGGCGGCTGAGGATATCGTATCGGACAGTTTTCTGACGGCGATTGAAAAGCTGGGCGAACTGCGCAGCAACGAGGCTTTCGGGTCGTGGCTGTACTCGATTGCTTACCGAAAGTGTTTGCAGCACGCACAGAGCGAAGCTGCACTGGCACGCTTTGACAGCGACAGCGAGCTTGAAAGCAGCATCGACCAAAGCCCTCTCGGTGATACGGTAAAGCTGCCGTGTGACCGGATAGAAAGCGAGGAAACAAAGCGTTTACTGCGTGAGGCGATAGAGAGCCTGAAGCCCGATATGCGCACGGCGGTGATGATGTATTACTTTGAGCAGATGAGCGTGGCACAGGTCGGCGAGGTGCTCGGGATAAGCGAGAACGCCGCAAAGCAGAAGCTGTTCCGTGCACGAAAAAAGCTGAGCGCAAGGCTTGAAAAGTTTTTCAAACAAAGCGGTATGCTGTGCGCTGTTCCACTGGGTGCTGCGCTTGAATCGGCTTATCCCAAGGGATACTCTGCGGCGGCTGGCACGGCGGTCAGGGTCGGGATAACGGCGAGGATAGCAGGCTTTGCCACGGCGGCGGTGATAGCGGCAGGTGCGCCGTTTGCGCTGAGCAGTTATTGCAGGCAGGGAGATCACCGTCCTGAGATAGACGTTGCTGCGAAAGACGATACGATACTGACAGAGGCTGAACAGACGATAGGCAAAATGCTCGGAAAGCGCTTTGAATACTCTGTGGACAGAAACGTTGAGACAGCCATGTCGGACGGCTGCATGCAGAGGGTCTCGGAGAAGGGTGCGACAGAGGACATCGGCATACCGAGGCTGTTTCGTGAGCACAAGCAGGACTGGAACATCTCGCTTTGCGGTGAGATCAGCGAAAGCTCGGCGAACAGGTTGAAGATGAGGTTTGACGATATGTTTGACGAGCCTGAGCTTTACAGCGAGGAAACCCCATACGGTATGGATTACAGGCTGTACATTCGCAGGCAGGATTACATCTGCGGCGAAAATGAAAAGTACATCTGTGTTGAGCTGGGCACGCAGGGCGATGACATCACCGACAAGCTGTGCTCGGTGCGTACAGCAGGCGATGCGGCGGCGGTGAACAACAGCCACATAACACGCAGGGTAGCATATCTGCCGAACGGAAAGATAGAGCTCGACATTTCGCCCGATATTGCGCTGCAAGAATGGGACAGGGTCGAGCTGACGACAGAAGTTTATGACGATGAGCAGCAGCGTTATCCTGTGTGTCTGATGAATATTGACGGACAGCAAGGCAAGCACATCACCGGAAACGGCAGCTATACGCTGGACAACAGCCTGCTTGCAAAGGGCAAGGGCTGGCACATCATCATCGACACGGACAAGGTGCACTGCACGAGCATACGGCTGAAGATAGATCTGATCCGCAGCAGTGAACAGACCGGGCAGCAGTGCTGCACGGCGGCAGCTATACTTGCCGAGATACCGACAGACAGGGAGGTCAGCAAATGAGTATTCAGATAAAAACACAAGGGCTTACCAAGCAATACAAAATGGGAACGCAGGTGGTCGATGCGCTCAAGGGCGTTGACCTTGAAATTGAAAAGGGCAGCTTCACGGCGATATGCGGAACGAGCGGAAGCGGAAAATCGACGCTTTTGCATATGCTGGGCTGCCTTGACAAAGCGACCTCGGGCGAGGTGTATATCGGTGATATAAAAGTCAGCGGCACAAAGGACAGAAAACTTGCAAAGATACGGCGTGAGAACATCGGCTTTGTGTTCCAGCGGTTCTGTCTTATCCCGGAGCTGTCGGTCACGGAAAATATCATCGTGCCTGTGCTTTTGTCGGGCAAACGTCCCGACACGGCTTACATTGACGAGCTTTGCGATATCCTCGGGCTGTCACAGCGCAAAGGGCATCTGCCATCAGAGCTTTCGGGCGGTCAGCAGCAGAGATGTGCGATAGCAAGGGCGCTTGCAAATGATCCGCAGATAGTGCTTTGTGACGAGCCGACGGGAAACCTTGACAAGAAAACGGGCGAGGAGGTCATCGAGCTTTTGCACGAGGTGAACAAAAAGTACAACAAGACGGTGCTTATCGTAACACACGATGCGGATATTGCTCACGGTGCGGACAGGGTCGTTCGCATAGAGGACGGACAGATAATACAATAAAAAATCAGCCGATACCTGAATTTTTGATGTTCAGGTACCGGCTGTGCTTATTATGGTCATTTGCCGAGGATAGTTTTTATTGCCGCTTTTGAGATGAGCGATTCGCCGCCGAGTGTGACGGAGTTGGTCGCACCGATCTTCTTGGCATATGCCGCAGCATTGGCGGTGCGCTGGCTGACCGTGAGGATAAGCGGACAATGATATTTCATTGCGAGTGCGCCGGCGCAAAGTCCGTCGGGGTAGTTAAGGGCGTATGCAAGAGCTATCGTTGGCGGATCGCTAAAGTATTTCTCTGCGATCATTACCGAGGTCTCATAGCGGTTGCTGCCGCCGAGTCTTGTGACAGACTTGAACTTGAAGTTCTTTGCTATCTGATTTTTGATGCCGTCGCTGACAGCGCCCGTGCCGCCGATCACCGTTGCTGTGGTGGCTTTTGTCTGCCTGAGGAATTCAGTCTGATCCGGGGTCAGACTGTTGCTCTTTCCTGCGACTAGCAGGATAGGCTTGCCGACAGCTGATGCGGAAAGTGCATCGGCATAATCCATACCCGATGCCACGAGCAGTTCATCACCGTTCACGCCCGTTTCCTTGAGCACCTCGATGTTGGTGAGGTAGCGGTTTTTGCCTGCAAGGCGAATTATCTGTTTAGCATTAAAGCCTTTATTTTTCAGCTTGGTCTCAAGGTCTTTGGAAACCGCACCTTCGCCGCCGACGATATAGACATTGGCTGTGGAGGCTGCGTTTGCCTTGATATACTCAACGAGCGTATTCATTCGCTGGCCGTTGTTGACGTTGAGCAGGATAGGAGCGTTTCTGACGCTTGAGAGATACGTTGCTGAAAGTGCATCGGCAAAGTCCATGCCTGAGGCAACTATCACGTTTTCAAAAGGTTTGCCGCCGTTTTCTTCCTTTAGCTTGTCAGCAACCTGGAACGATGTGTCGAAGCGGTTGCTGCCGGCAATGCGCAGGCTGACCTTTTCACCCGGTTCATTGACGGTATTGCCGCAGACGGAGCAGGTCTTATATCTGCCGCCCGGTGAGATGACTGTGGGCTGTACGGTTACCCAGTCGCTGTATTTATGCGCTGTGACAGGCTTATAGTTATCCTTATAGGAATACTCGCAGACAGAGCAGGTATGCTCGGTATAGCCCTGTGCTGTACAGGTCGGAGCGACTGTTTTGTCGGTAAAGTTATGCGCTGTTTTTGCGACGGTTCTGGTCTCATAATAGCCGCAGCGTGAGCAGGTGCTCTTTGCGGTGCCCTCTGATGAGCAGGTCGGCTGAACGGTGGTCGTCCATTCGCTCATAGCGTGACCAAGCTCGGTTTTGTAGCTGTCGGTTTTGCTGTAAGAGCAGTTGCGGCAAGTCCACTTTGTATAGCCCTGCTCGGTGCAGGTCGGGTCAACGACCGTCTGTACAAGGCTGTGTTCCAGCTTGTCGATAGGCTTAGTTTCGCTTGCGCCGCAGGCTGAGCAGGTGTGCTTGGAAACGCCCTCGGTGGAGCAGGTGCGCCCTAAGCTGAACAACAGCAACCTGTACAG
>CAMYUO010000036.1 GCA_947302065.1 uncultured Clostridia bacterium
TGTTAATGACAAGGTAGCAAGAGCGTCTTATGATGTGAAAATAGGAGATATCATAACAGTTAATATGGGTCAGAGACCCCTGACGGTCAGAGTGCTCGGGGTGAGTGAGCATGCGACCAAGGACAACGCCTGCGAGAACTATGAGGTGATCGGTTAACGCAGACGCACAGTAAATGAGGGAGTAAAAATGAAAAAGAGAATGATCGCTGCCGTGATCGCTCTTGCTGTGTGCTGCGCCTGCATAACAGGCTGCAGCGAGGAAGCGAACAGCGACTCGGGCGAGGTGTTTTCGGGCGTGGAAACAAGCGCTCAGACGACATCGCAAACGACGACTACTACGTCTGAAACGACAACTACAACGACTACCACTACCACCACAACAACAACGACTACTACCACTACAACTACGACCACGACAACGACCACACCTAAAACTACACCAAAGACTACAACAGCGCCGAAGAAAACGGCTGCTTCTACAAATAAAACAACAGCAAAGCCCACAGCTACCAAAGCAACGACCGCAACAACTGCTGTCAGCAGGATAAGCGGCAGCTCGCCTAATGTTGAGTTCTATAAATCGAAGCTCTTCGTTATGGGCGATTCCGTCGCAAGCGGATATGCCGCATACGGCAGGATACCCGCTGCACACAGCGTCGCAAAGGTCAACGTGTCCATACGCAGCGCAGATTATCAGATACCGCTTGCAAAGTCGGCAAACCCGTCTCTTGTGCTCACTTCAATGGGTATGAACGACTGGGGGATCTCGACAGATTCGTTCGTGCAGACGTATATGGCTTTCCTCAGAAAACTGCGTGCCGCACTGCCAAAGAGCGTCATACTCGTCGGTGCGATAACGCCGACAGCGCTTTACAACAGCTATCCGAACGTTTCACCGGCTGTTGTGAAAAGCCACAACGCCGCACTCAAGCATCTCGTCGAAACAATGGGCGATAATAAGCTTTTCTACTTTGATGCTTACAGCGTCGTTGTCAGCAATGACGGCGTGCATATGGAGTCAAAATATGCCGCAGGCGACGGTCTGCATCTCCAGCCCGGCGCTTATGATGCCCTGCTCAATGCGATGAGCGTCGTTCTCGACCAGAAGAAAGCAAAAGCATTCATGACTTGGTAAACCATACAAATATGTAACTATCAGAGGACAGTTCGCTGTCCTCTTTGTCATTTTGTGCAATTTTCTGTTGACTTTTTGTGCAATATGTGATATAATGTGTCAATCAAAACAAAATCGAAAAGAGGAAAAAGCGTGAAAAAGAAACTTTTTGCCGCTGTTATCTCCGTATGTATGGCAGCTTTCTCGCTGACCGCCTGCGGAAATGAGGTCAAGTCCTCAGAGGACGTTTCTACTGCCGAGCAGTCCACGACCACAACGACAACTTCCGAGACAACGACCACAACAGAAAGTGCCAAAGAGGCAACAGGCAGCTTAGAGACATCACCGACGACTACCACCACAACATCTGAAACCACCACGTCGGAGTCTGCCACAACGACCACAAAGCAGGCAGCGACCACGACCACAACGCAGAAGCCTGCCACTACCAGCAAAGCTCCTGCATCGACCGCCAAGTCAACAGCGCAGTCAACTACAAAACCACCTGTGACACAGCCCGCAAATGTCACCACAAAACCGCTGGCTGCAAGTTCGCAGAATGTTAAGTTCTATCAGGACAGATTGTATGTTGCAGGAGATTCAGTAGCATACGGATTCTGCGCATACGGCTATATCCCATATGAGCACAATATCGCCCAGGGAAGCCTTGCAATGAGAAACTACACTTCTTACGGTTGGTTTAATGTAAATGGAAAACAGATGAGATGTATGGAAGCTATTGCAACATACAAACCCAAGCTCCTTTATGTTTCTATGGGTATGAACGACATTAATCTCACAAGTGCACAGACTTACGCAAACAACTATGTAGGTTTTCTCAAACAGGTACGTTCAAAGGTGCCGAATTGTATCATTGTTGCAGCCAACATTACTCCAACAGGTTTAGCAAGACAGTCATATTCAAGCCTTGGTGCTGCTTTCAGAGTGACAGATATAAGAAACTGCAACGCGGCTATGACCGCAGCTGTAAAAGCAATGAATGACCCCAACATAATTCTGTTTGATGCTTATTCTGTCGTTTCCGCAGGTGGTACATATATGGCAGACGGATATGGTGCAGGAGACCAGTTGCACCTTGCAGGATTTGTTTATCAGAAATTACTTGACCGCCTTGCTGTCGTTCTTGATTCCTATGGGGTCAAGGAAAGACTGTCGTAAAATATGGATTATTTCGGGAGCATTTTTGTTTAAAAGTGCTCCCGCTTATTTGTTGACAAAAGCCGACAATGGTGGTACAATAACTTGTGTATGAGCGAACAGGAGGCTTATTATGATAAAAAAGACAGCTGCAGCAGTCATCAGCGCAGTTCTTGCGCTTTGCATGCTCACAGGCTGCGGAAATGAGATACAGGGTCACGAGGCATCTGTCAAAGATAGCGGCTCAAATACGAGCAGTCAGAAGATAACAAACGACAGCATCGTGCCGATGTATGATTCAAGTGCAAAAAAAGCTGATAATATAGACTATCTCAATGCCGACAATATGCAGTTCTATTTTGAAAGGCTCGTCGTTGCGGGCGATTCTATCGGATTCGGCTGGCAGTATTACGGACTGCTGCCAAAAGAAAGAGTTGTAGCTCAGGGCGGTCTTTCAACTATGGGCTTCTCAGTCTGGGAGCAGTATGAGACCACAGGCATGCAGACAGGCATGGAAAAAGCCATGAAGTTTGCAAACCCGATGCTTCTGTATATCTGCCTTGGCATGAATGACGTCAACGAGACTAATATAGATACTTTCACAGAGCAGTATAGAGACCTTCTCAAAAAGCTGCATAAGATATGCCCGAACTGCCTTATCGTCGTTCAGAGCATCACGCCTGTTGCATCGACAAATGAATATCCCAAGATAACAAACAGTGCGATCAAGTCATATAATGCAAAGCTCAAGCAAATGGTCACCGAGCTCGGCAGGGAGGACGTTATCTATTTTGATGCCTATTCTTCGCTGCTCAATGACGAAAAGCAGATGGATCTTAAATACGATGCGGGCGACGGTCTGCATATCAATACTGACGCTTACAAAAAGCTGCTCGAGGATCTGAGCAAAAGGCTGAATCGTGAGCTTGCAAAACAGAGACTCGAAGCCTATGAGGAAATGCGCAAAGACGAAAGCAGCAGTAGCAGCGACAGCCAATAACACGCTAAGGTAAATAATTCTTAACGGAGTGAGATATAATGAAAAATAAGATAACAAAGCTGCTCGTGCCTGCGTGCTTGCTTGCTATGGCACTTTCGGGCTGCGGCAACGATGTTTCGCAGAGAGGTGTCGATGACGGCTCGAGCACCGCAGTGCAGGCAAATGCCACGACTTACAGCATCACTGCCGAGGTCAATACTGCTTATTCTGCCCAGAAACTCGGTGAGCTTGCATCGCTCGGCGACGGTTATAAGTTTGCATTTGACGGCAGCGATAACGATGTGCGTTTTAGCAAACTCGGCAGCAGCACCGTTTCCCTCAAAGCCACAAAAGATTCTGAAACAACGGCAATAACGCTCAATGTAACAGTCGTTGACACAACAAGCCCTGTTTTCAACGGCATCAAGGACATCACCGCAAAAGCAGGCGAGCAGATAGACCTCAAAGCAGGCGTGACCGTCACGGATAACTACGACCAGAATGTCGATTTCACCGTGACATTCGATAAGGACGATGCCGACCACAACGCACCGGGCAAGCATACGATAACCTACGTTGCAAAGGATTCATCGGGCAACGTCGCATCGAGAAAGGCGACTCTCACGATAGAGGGCGACCCGTCTCAGACGACAACAACTCAGGCAACGACTGCATCGCAGCCTGTCAGCACCGAGGCGACCACAAAGGCTGCCGACCCGAGCGGAAAGTCCGATAACGTCAAGTTCTATCAGGACAGGGCAGTCATCGCAGGAGACTCCATCGCATACGGCTTCTGCGCTTACGGCTTCGTTCCGTATGAGCATAATATCGCCAAGGGAAGCACCGCAATGCGCAACTATGACGATACCAGCATCTTTATGTTCGACCCGACGGGAACAGACCTGTCCATGATGGACGCAATCAAGGCTGTAAAGCCAAGTCTGCTCTATGTTTCAATGGGTATGAACGACGTGAACCTCGTCGATGACCAGTATTACTGCGAGAGATACAAGGATTTCATCGCCAAGGCAAAAGCCGCAGTTCCGGACTGTGTGATAGTTGCCTGCTCGATAACACCTATCGCCGCAACGAGCAACTTTACTGACATCAACAAGATAAGAGCCTGCAACGAGGGACTCAAAAAGCTCATCGAAGAGCTTAAAGACCCGAATGTCGTGTTCTTTGACGCTTACAGCGTTATCGTCGGTGACGACGGAATGTACGCTGCGCCGAACACAACAGGTCCAGACGGCATACATCTCTCGGGTCCGTGCTATCAGCAGCTGCTCGATAAGCTCGCTGTTGTCCTTGACCAGTACGGCATGAAGGATAAGATAACCGAGATAGAATCAAAAAGATAAACGCACATAAGAGAGCACCGCAAAAAGTGCTCTCTTTTTTGTCTCAAAAACTTTACTTTTAAGCTTTTTTGTGGTATAATCATTTGTGTATGTTTATATCCGATAAACACCAATAAGAACTTTTAACGAAAGGTTTGGCGATAACAATGGATTACAGATTTTCAGAAAAGGTATCACACATTCAGGCTTCGGCTATCAGAGAGATACTCAAATTCACGGTTGACCCCGAGGTCATCTCGTTTGCAGCAGGAAACCCTGCACCCGAGGCTTTCCCGACAGAGTTGCTGACAAAGCTCTCCGCCGAGATATTTGCACAGGATCCTATCCTCGCTTTGCAGTACAGCATCTCCGAGGGCTACACTCCGCTTCGTGACCTGCTCAAAAAAGAGCTTGAAAAGAAAGGCGAGTTCGACCCGGAGAGAGACGACCTCATCATCACCAGCGGCGCACAGCAGGCTAACGAGCTTGCCGCTAAAGTCCTGTGTGACGAGCATGACGTGCTCATCGCTGAAGCACCGTCGTTCATTGGCTCACTCAATGCGTTCAAGTCATATAACGTTGACCTTAAAGGCGTAACTCTCGAAGAGGACGGTCTGAAGCTCGATGAGCTTGAAAGCGTGCTTGCAAAGGGCAACGTAAAGCTCATCTACGTTATCCCGAATTTCCAGAACCCAACGGGCAGAACGACCAGCCTTGAAAAGAGAAAGGCTATCTATGAGCTTGCAAAGAAATACGGCGCAATGATCCTTGAGGATAACCCGTACGGTGATCTGCGCATCGCAGGCGAGAATATCCCGTCTATCAAGAGCCTTGACAAAGACGGCATCGTTATGTATTCAAGAACTTTCTCCAAGGTGCTCGCACCGGGAATCAGAGTCGGCTACATCAGCGCACCAAAGCCTGTCATCGGCAAGATGATCGTCTGCAAGCAGGTCTCCGACGTTCACTCAAACATCTGGGCACAGCTGCTGGCTTATAAGTTCCTGAACTCTGTTGATTTTGCCCAGCACGTTAAGGGTCTGCAGAACATCTACCGCAAAAAGTGCGACCTGATGATCTCTGAAATGAAAAAGCATTTCTCATCAAAGATAAAGTACGAAGTTCCGCAGGGCGGTCTGTTCATCTGGTGCACACTGCCCGACGGCTGCGATATGCCATCGTTCTGCAAAAAGGCAGTAAGCGAGTATAAGGTCGCTGTCGTTCCCGGCAACGCATTTATGATAAGCGAGTCTGACAAGACCACATCGTTCAGACTCAACTTCTCAACACCGACCGACGAGCAGATAATCAAGGGCTGCGAGCTTCTCGGCAAGCTCTCAAAGGATATGTTCGGCGAATAAAAGGCAGTATGTTCAGCGTGGCAGTTTAACCGAAAGGAGCACAGGATATGAAAAGATCCCTGACCAAAGATACCTTTCGTGAGATAAGGCATTCAATGGGAAGATTTCTCTCCATATTTGCGATCGTCGCACTCGGCTGCGGCTTCTTTGCGGGCATAAAGGCAACTATGCCCGATATGGTCGATTCTGCCAACGACTACTTTGAGGAAAATCGCCTTATGGACTACAAAATGATGTCCACCATTGGCGTGCGTTCGCAGGACGTTGAGGCTGTCAAAAAGGCTGATAACGTCGAGGGCGCAGCGGCGGCGTATTCCAAAGAGGTCTTTTACTATTACAACGAGCAGAACTATGTGCTCAAAGCGCTGTCATACAGCGAAAAGACAGATGACGATAACCCCAATAAGCTCAACCGACCTGTTCTTGTCGAGGGAAGATTTCCCGATAGCCCCGGCGAGTGCCTTATCGAGAATAAGCTCTCAGGTCCGTCAAGCTTTAAGATAGGCAACACCATCGAGCTTAAGGACACCGACGAAAAAGCCGATATCAAGGATTCGCTCGGCAGCAGTGAGTATAAGATTGTCGGTATCTGCGTTTCACCGATGTATATCGGCTTCAAGCGTGACAACACCAGGGCGGGCAACGGCTCGATAACCTGCAATCTGTATCTTCCCGAAACGGAGTTCAAGGCAGGGTATTACACCGAGCTTTATGTTCGCTTTAAGGATATCCACGACATCGACCAGTTCAGTGATGAATACAAGGACAAGGTCGATGATATAAAGTCAGACGCTTATGATACGTTTAAAAAGAGCGTCACCGAGCGTTATGACAAAACAGTTTCGCAGGCAAAGCATGAGCTTGACTTTGCAAAGCAGCAGGCGGATGACCTGCAAACGCTGCTCTCGCTTGACAAAAACGGTCTGCTGCAGCTTGATAAAAAGCTTGAGGCTCAGCAAAAACAGATTGAGCAGTCTGACAGCCTGCTCAAAGAGATAGACATCGAGCAGGTGCAGACGCAGCGCAAGCTGGTCGCAGGGCTTCTTGGTGATATCAAAAGCGGAAAGAGCGATACCGCCGACGGATTGAAAGCACAGCTTGACGAGGCAAAGCAGGGAATAGAGCAGGGCGAAAAAGCGATCTCCGAGATACCCGAGCTGAGATTCTACGGCTTTGACCGCTTTGAAGCAAGCTCAGATTACAGTTCATACTGCGGCGATGCCAACAAGATAGATTCTATCTCAAAGGTTTTCCCCGTGTTCTTTATCCTCATAGCCTGCCTTGTCTGTCTGACAACGATGACAAGAATGGTCGATGAACACCGCATAACGATAGGCACATACAAGGCTCTCGGTTACAGCAGTTCAAAGATAGCCTCGAAATATCTTTTCTACGGCGCATCTGCTGCGGTGCTCGGCAGCTGTATCGGCACGGTGATAGGCTTGCAGGTGTTCCCGTATATCATTTACAGCTGCTATAAGATAATGTACAATATCCCGTCGATAGACACACCGTTCAAGCTGTGGTATATGATAGCCTGCTGTCTGGTGTCGGTGGTGTGCATATGCGGTGCAGTGCTGTATTCGTGCATGAAGGCTCTGCGCAGTCAGCCGTCTCAGCTGATGCGCCCGAAAGCTCCGCAAAGCGGCAGGAGAGTGCTGCTTGAACGTGTCGGCTTCGTGTGGTCGCACCTGTCGTTTCTCAGTAAGGTCACTGTGCGGAATCTGCTGCGCTACAAAAAGAGATTCTTTATGACCATTGTTGGCGTTGCAGGCTGCACAGCACTCATCATCACAGGCTTCGGCTTGAAGAATTCCATCTCAACGATAGTGTATAAACAGTTCGGCGAGGTGCTCGTCTATGACGGAGTGCTCGTGCTCAACACACAGAGCTTTACCGAGCAGCAGCTTTCCGATAAGCTGAGTTCGTTTGAACAGCTCAGTGACTTTACGCTTGCGCAGACGGTCGAGGGCGAGTGCCGCAATGACGGCAGCAACGCAAATGCCTCGCTCGTCGTTGTAAAAAACAGCAGCGACGTGCATAAGTATCTGAGCCTTAACGATACTGATTCAAGCGGTAAGCTGGATATCGAAAAAGGCAGATGTGTCATCACCAAAAAGATGTCGATGCTTTTGCATATCAGGACGGGCGACGAGATAGAGTTTGAGCTTGACGGAGAAAAGAATGTTACGTTCACCGTCAGCGGCATTGCAGAAAACTATGCTATGCACTATATCTACGTTGACCCAGAGACATATGCAGATATCTACGGCAAAGACCCCGTGTACAATACCGCATATTTCAATCTGAAAAGCGACGCAGATGAGAGTGAGTTAAAAAACGGTGTCAACTCGTCCGATGAGTTTTACGGCATCTCGCTGATGAGCGAGGCAGGCAAGGACTTCCTCAAATCGCTCGACAGCCTTGATGCAGTCGTTGTGCTGCTGATTGTCTGCGCAGGTCTGCTTGCGATAGTCGTGCTGTATAACCTTGCAAACATCAATATCACCGAGCGTGTGCGTGAGATAGCGACGATAAAAGTCCTCGGCTTTTACGATATCGAAACGTCGGCGTATATCTACCGTGAGAATATCATCACTGCGATACTCGGCATATTCGTCGGCTCGTTCGTCGGCATTATCCTGCACCGTTTCGTCGTTATCACCAGCGAGGTCGATATAGTGCTTTTCAACCGCAGCCTCGTGTGGTGGGCGTTCCTGCTCGGCGCAGTGATAACCGCAGTTTTCACGGTCATAGTAAACTTTGCACTGCATTTCAAACTAAAAAAGATAGATATGGTAGAATCAATGAAATCAGTGGAATAAAAACAAAAGAAATTATAGGAGGAGAACTAAAAATGGAGTACAACATAGCTAATATATTCACAATTGTATTTTTTGCTGCACTGCTGGCATTGTGGATCTTTGTTGCGGTCAAAAAAGCGATCGCCTCGACAAAGGCAGATGAAAAGAAAACGGTAACGCAAACGCAAGCCAGCGCTAAGATACTGTTCAAGAGTGTAAATGAATATGATAAGACCAATCTTACCAATCTGACCACTTATCATGTAAGGGAACTTTATCTTGACTGCCTTATTGACGGCGAGAAAAAGACCTTCCTGTGCAGCGAGTATATGTACAACTTTGTTCAGAAGGGCGAGACCTATGATGTCGTATATACATCGGATCATATAGAGCTGGACAGAAGGTATTATCCGGAGAATTTTGATGAATACTTTGTTGAAGGTGCTGAAGATGAAAGCGAAGATTAAAGTCAATAATTTTTAAGAATGAAGGATATATATGAACGAATTTGAAAACGCATTTGAGCTGGAAGAAGAAAACGAGTGCTGCTGCAAGTGCAGCTGCATCTGGAAGACCGTAGCGCTGATACTCATCGGCGTGCTCATCGGTTTTCTTATCTCGCCGATAAAGCACGGCACGACCGTTATCACCGAAAACGAGAACGTTGTCGTTAAGGGCGGCAAGAAGAAAAAGGGCAAAAAGAAAAACAAGAAATCGGAATGTGAGGAGAAGTAATTTATGAAACTTGGTATGGTAGGACTTCCGAACGTCGGAAAATCAACGCTGTTCAATGCGCTGACAAATGCGGGTGCGGAGTCTGCGAACTATCCGTTCTGCACTATCGAAAAGAACGTCGGTGTGGTAAGCGTTCCCGATGAGCGTCTTGACAAGCTCGCCGAGATGTATCACCCCGTTAA
>CAMYUO010000037.1 GCA_947302065.1 uncultured Clostridia bacterium
CGCACAGGCGTCTGAATATCCTGCCGAATGGCTCCATAAAAATGGCTGTAAACACGACGTTCGACACGGCATAGCTCACCGTCACCCACGCAGCAGAGCTTATCAGGGTGAGGTATCTTGACAGTATGACCTTGCCGTCCATCCACAGACAGCTGTAAAGATCCATCAGCAGCGAGAAAAACACGCCGATAACTGCGCTGTAAATAAGCAGCAGTATGCGGTTCTTTGTCAGCCACTTGCCGAGCATGCCTGCAAAGTAGCCTGTCAGTCCCCATGCGAGCATCTGAAAGGGTGTCCAGCCGCCCTGCCCGAAATAGAAATTTGAAACGAGTGCGGTGAATGCACCGACCATAAAACCTGTCTCTCTGCCGAAATATATCGCTGTGAGAATGATTATCGCAGAGCAGGGTTTGAGTGAGGGCAGAAATGCGAAAACTATCCTGCCGACGACCGAAAGTGCGCTCATCAGCGCAACTATGACAAGCTCCCATGCCGCAGAGCTTTTCTTTTCATAGACGTAGAAATATGCAGCGAGCATAAGTATGACTATTCCCGTGCAGGCAAAGCTTATCGAGCGGTCTTTGAAAAACAGCACGCCTGCAAAGCATATCGCAGGGATGCACAGCAAAAACACGCACAGGCTGACTATCCTTGCTTTCATCGGTGTTCACCGCCTGCTTTGGTGCACTCTTCGAGAGCCTGTGCGGTGACAGCCTGCGGAAAGACATTTCGTGCTATGCGGCTTGCATCTGTCGTATAGAAACGGTTGCGTGCAAAGAACTCGGCGGCAGGTGCCTGTGAGTGAATCCTGCCGTCAAAGAACAGTCCGCAGCGGTGTGCATATGCAGCAGCGAACTCGGTATCGTGCGTTGCGATGATGACGGTCTTTCCCTGCTGTGCAAGCTCGGTGAGCGTTTCGCCGAGGACAGCTTTCGATGCAGGGTCGAGCGCCTTGCTCGGCTCATCGAGGAAGATCATTTTCGGCTCTGTCAGCAGCAGCTTTATCATTGCGCATTTCTGCACCTCACCGCCCGAAAGGTCATAGGGGTGCATATCCAGCAGCCTTGTGACATCGTAGTGCTCGCAAAGCGCCTCATAGCCGCCTTTTCTGCCCATCGCCCTGCATGTGCTTTCCAGCTCGTCACGCACCGTCTGTGCGGTGAAGAGAAAATACGGGTCCTGCGGCATAACTGCGACATTTTCACGGTAGAGCGAGTTGCCCTTGTAAGATTTTATGTTTTTGCCGAAAAGCTCAATTCTGCCCTGCCACGGCTTCAATATGCCGCTGAGCGTTTTGAGCATCGTGGTCTTGCCGCAGCCGTTTGAGCCGACGGCGGCGAATATCTCACCGCCTGATACGGTGAGGTCAAGGCAGCTGATGACATCTCTGCCGTTCTTTTCGTATCTGAAATATACGTTGCGGGCCTGCAAAGCGGGCTTTTTTTCTTTTGCTTTTTCTTTCTTTTCGGGTAGCTTTTTCTGCTCGGGAAATGTCGATTCAAGGATGTTTTTGGCGTCTCTGACGGTAAAAGCTGTCTTACCCAGCGGCAGCACGGCTCTTGTGCAGGCTGGGATATAGCCTCTGAGCATCGGGTCTTTTTCGGCTGCGGTGACGAAATCCTCACGGGTGTCAAAGACGGTCGATCTTCCGCTGTCGAGCAGTATCACCTTGTCGCAGAACGAGAATATCTCCTGAGGGTCGTGCTCGGCAATGATTATTGTCGTGCCAAGCTCGGTGTTGAGGCGGCGCAGTGCTGAATACAGCTTGCTCGTGCCGATAGGGTCAAGCTGTGCGGCCGGCTCATCGAGCAGCAGTATCTTCGGTGCAGACGTCACGGCGGCACACAGCGAGCACAGCTGTTTCTGACCGCCCGAAAGGGTGTCTATCTCACGGTCATAGATGCTCTCGATGCCGAAATATGTTGCCATCTCGCCGACTCTGCCGAGTATCTCCGACGGGTCTGTGCCGAGGTTCTCAAGTGCAAATGCAAGCTCTGCGCTGACCTTGTGGGTGACCGTCTGCGTGTCGGGATTCTGCGAGATGTAGGAGATAGTCTGTGTGCTTTCGAGCAGTGAAAGCTCGCTCTGCGCTTTGCCGCACAAGGCTATATCGCCCGAGAGAGTGCCGACCGGCGATATCTCTTTTTTGAGCAGGCGCAGGAGAGTGGATTTGCCGCTGCCTGTTCTGCCGACGAGCAGCACGACCTGTGACGGCTGCACAGCAAAGCTCACGCCTGTGAGCGTGTCTTTGGAACTGCCGTTATATCGGAATCTCAGGTCTTTGCAGGACAGTATCTCCATAACGTTTTCTCCTTGATGATAAAAAATAGCGGACATATGCACAAAAGCAGGTAGCAGCCGACGCCTGCAGGGTCAAAGCCGCCCGGCGACAGTCTCGGATAATACCAATAATCGAGCTTTTCTGTGCCGATAAAGACATAGCAGGTTATGCACAGCGCAAGGCAGAAGGCTATTGCGGCGGCATCGCTCTTGCGGAAACGGCGGCTTTCGGCGTGGGTACGCTTTTTCAAGCCGTATCCCCGTGCTTTCATCGACACGGATATATCCATGACTCTTTCGGATTCATACGCAAGGCAGGCGATGAACAGCTTTGCGGTGCGGTGCAGGCTTTTCCTGCGGCTGCCGCCTGTGCCGATATGTGCGTGTGCAAGTTCGCTGTACTGTTTGCGCAGCTTGGGTATAAAGCCGAGTATCATAGATATAACAAGTGCGGTCTTTGGCATGCGTTTGCCAAAAACCGCAAGGATATCGTCCTGAGTGACTATCGTTCCCCATACGGAAAACCAGATGATAAGGCAAGCGATGGAGCAGCCGAGGCTCAGCCCGTAAAGCAGTGCTTCGAGCGTGTATGGGTCTTTGCCGATGTAGAACAGGTCTGTCAGACCTCTGTGGACAAATATTGGGTTGGTCAGTCCCATAACTGCGATGATCGCAGTGCAAAGAGCAAGCGTTCTGAGCGCTTTTTTCTTTTTTATGCACAAAAGCAGAACGACTCCGCCCAGCAGGGCGCAGCCTTGCAGATAGGGATTTACCGTAAATACACAAATGCTCATGACGCACACGAAGTACGCCATGGGCACTGTAGGGTCAAATGTTTTCAGGTAGCACATCAGCTGTTATGCAGCCTGCTGGTTTGCATAGTAAGCGTTGTAGTCGCAGATGTAGAAAAACTCTACCTTGTCGCCTGCGTTGAGCTTGCAAGCGTCAGCGCCGACTCCGGGATCTTTGCCGTTAACACTGAACATCCAGCCAGATGTCTTTCCACATGAACCTGCTGCCACACTGTTGATGCCCTCAACATACATACCGTATTCGGTCTTCTTTGCGTCGATCTTGATGCCCTTTTCCTCGCCGACTTTAACGAGAAGGTCATAAACTGTCTTGCCGCTTTCTACCTCGAACTCGGTCTCGTCAAGGATCTTTCCGCTCTGCGGAACGAACTCCTCGCTCTGAAGTCCCTTATCGAGTGAATCGTAGTTCTTGAGGATATCGGAAACGTCAATAGAAAGAGTTGCCTTGATGTTTGCATCTGCTGCAGATGAAGAATCAGCCTCTGAGCTGCTTGGCTGGTCTGCCTCAGAGCTTGAATCAGCCTCGCTGCTGTCAGCTGCGCTTGAATCTGCTGCGCTGCTTGACTCAACAACAGAGCTTGACTCTGCAACAGAAGAGCTTGCTGCCTTTGAAGATGAAGAATCAGACTTGGAACTTGAATCTCCGCAGCCTGCCAGACATGCTACTGCGAGCACAGCGGCTGCGATCATGGATAAAAACTTTTTCATTTTACCTTACTCCTTTATATTTTACTACACTTGATTATATCACAACATTTAATTTTGTTCAATAATTAAAAACTACGGAAAACAGGTCGCAGATGCGCAGTTTTTGGATATTTTGCCTATATGTAATAGTACCTATGCACGCAGGCTATCGCAGAGCATAGACAAAGGCAATGGCAAAAAAGTGTGCGCACTCTGCATTTTGGGGAGCAGGGTGCGCACGAAGGTAAAGGAATAGGGGAGAGCGCTGTTCAGCATGCCACAAGGGTCTTGTACTTGAGGCATATCTTGTCGGTGATAAGGGCGATGAACTCGCTGTTTGTGGGTTTGCCCTTGCCGACGTTTATGGTATAGCCGAAAAAGCTGTTGAGGGTATCGACATCGCCTCTGTCCCATGCGATCTCGATGGCGTGGCGGATAGCTCTTTCGACCCTTGACGGTGTGGTGGAGAATTTCTTTGCGACAGACGGATAAAGCATCTTTGTTACGCTTTCGAGCATCTCCTTGTCGCCGACCGATGCCATTATCGCCTCACGCAGATAGTGATAGCCCTTTATGTGCGCAGGCACGCCTATCTGGTGGATTATATCGGTGACGATTATCTCGAGGTTAGGGCTGCCCTTTCTCTGCACGGCGGCAGCGCCCGAGGTGATATCGGTGTCGATATCGAGCATCGCCTTGATCCTGTCGCCGAGCATCTTGACATCGAACGGTTTGAGCATAAAGTAGCTTGCGCCCGCATTCATCACCTGCGATTCGATAAATGCGTTCTCATATGCGCTTGTTACGATGAAAAGAGGCTTTTTGCAGCCGCTTGCATTGACTTTCTTGATAAGCTCGATAGCATCAAGGCTTGGCATCACGGCATCGACCATTACGATGTCGGGAAGCTCGTTTTTTATCGCATCGTAGACAACGAGACCGTCTTTCTGACGGGTTATCACGAAAAATCCCATAGCACGCAGGGAAGAAGCGCAGAACACGCCGTACTGAGCAGAATCGTCACCGATGAGTATTTTTATCTTGTTTGTCATGATTTATTCCTCCGTTATTATGTATGATGTTTTTCACAATTGCATTTTTCTGTACAGAGCTTTATGTGTTTTCCACAATCAAAAGCATACCACAAGTAAATTTCAAATGCAATAGTTTTTTGGATAAATCGTCAACAAAATTACGACATTTTAGGGCATACTGCACAATGATTTGGCATATAATATAACTAATCGGGATAATTCTGAATTATCATACTTGTTTCGACAGACTGTCTGCCGCAGTGTGTCGAAAAGGGCAAGAAAAAGGCGGAAATAGAGGCTTGTTTGTCTGATATCGGTTGACACCCGAAGGGGTTCGGGGGCGACCGGAAAGCCCCCGAAATTAACTGTTTACCCTGCCTTAGCCATAGCGCCCGGCAGGCTTTCGCACTGCTCATACATACGGTCGGCAAATACCGCAAAACCGCACTTGGGGTCGTCAACGAGAACGTGGGTGACTGCGCCGACGAGCCTGCCGTTCTGGATTATTGGCGAGCCGCTCATTCCCTGCAGAATGCCGCCCGTTTTGCCGATAAGCTCATCATCTGTTACCTCGATGTCAAAATCGTGACCCTTGCTTCCCGTAAGGTCGATGCCCGAAATGCGTATCTTGTACTTTTTCGAGCCGCCGTTGTCAGTCGAGGTGTAGATCTCGGCATCACCGTTCTGTATTTACTGTCGGAAACCGAGCGGTATCTCGGCGTGGTTGGTCGCAGGAGGTGACCACAGCTCTCCGAAAACGCCGCAGGACGAGTTGATGAGCACCGTGCCTGTGTCGGCTGAGCCTGTCAGTTCGCCGCTGAGCCAGCCGGGTGAGCCTTTGCGTGACTTGGTAAAGTCGATGATGCGCACATTTCCCGTTCTGCCCTTTGAAAGCGGCAGGGGAGTTTTTACATCGGCATCGCAGACGGGGTGACCCAGACCGCCGAAATGCCCTGTTGACTTTTCATAAAATGTCATCGTGCCGATGCCTGCGGACGAGTCACGCACCCACATACCTGCTTTGTATTCGCCGCCGATGAGGTCGGGCGTGAGGGTGGTGCTGAGCTGTTTGCCGTCACGGCGGTAGGTGACGATGCAGGGCTTGCCGTGCGTTTGTGCGATAAGCTCGCCGACCTGCTCGTTAGAGCTGACAGAAGTGCCGCCGATGGACATTATGATGTCGCCTTTTTGTATGCCGCAGTCCTTTGCGGCGCATTTTCCGCTGTTTTCCTGCAGGCTTACGACGAGCACGCCGTTTGTTATCAGCTTTACGCCGAACGGCTCACCGCAGGGCACGAGCATCGGGCGTTTGGTGATATCTGCCTCTACGTCTTTTATCGGGACCGAGCCGAAGAGCATGAGGGTGCTTTTGCTCTGCCCGTCGGACAGGTCGCAGGATGACGGTTTTGCCGAGACGGAGAACAGCGTTGACAGTGTAAACTCGCCGCCTTGCCCGACGTTAAAGCGGTCGGGCAGCGCATATGCGTAGAATGCGGCGGTGACGAGCAGGGCGAGGGCTGCAAATAAAAATGTCACTGCGCATTTTCTGAAAAAAACACACATAATAATTAATAACTCCTTTCGATTTTTCTGTTGCGTGATATTATTGTTCGCACGGGTGCGGTCAAAATTCAATTGGCGTGTCAAGTATTATCTGCCTTGGCTTTTATGGCAGAAAATACTTTTTTGCGGCGGTTGATAATTCGGCAATGTTGTGCTATACTATAAGGACAAGTCTATTTTAATACATAAAAGAGGTCGATTATGTCAAAAGCGGTAGCAAAGAAAAAAGTTTCTGCCGCACGAAGCGCTGAGCCGCTTGCTGTGCGGATAATAAAATATCTGATGCTGTCGCTTTTCGGCTATGGCGTCGTTTTCTGGGGCGGAACGGGCGTGCTTGCGGTGTTCAAAGGCTCGTTTGACGATTTTTCGCCGCCAGCGTGGATACCTTTTGCGCTCATCGGCGGGTCTGTGGCGCTCATCGCAGCGGGCGTCCTGTCGTGGCGCAGGCTCAACATCATCGCATTTTTCCCTGCAGCTGCGGGAACTGCGGCAATTCTTGCGGCGGCAGCGTGGTTTGTCACGACCGCAAGGCACGAGCTTGAAACAAGGGTGGTCTCAAACGACCTGCTCGATCTGGACAAGCATTATATGTACAGGGCATTGCCCGTGCTGGCAGGCGGAATCCTGGCGCTGGTGCTGGCAATTATTCAGCTGATAAGGCGCATCAGAAAGAAAAAGAAAGAGCAGCTCGAGCGTGATAATGCGCCTGTCCGCAGCATTGTCGATTAGGCGCTGTTTTGCTGTTGACTTTGCACGGCGCAGATGATATACTTATTTTCAGACCAATTATTTTGACGGCAGGATGATGATATATGAGTTATGACGACAACAAGCCCGAGGGAACGGGCGGATATGACAGCCCTCACAAAGACGAATACGACCGTATGGTCGAGCAGATAAAGGCAAAGCGCAAGGCGATGAGCAAGTCGATATGGACTGACGAGCCGCTTTTAAAGCCTTACAAATCCATATGGATAGACGACGATGAGGCATCTGCACCCTCTCTGACTGCCGAGCCGCAGAGCAGCGAACAGCCTGCGCCCGAGCCGCCGATACAGTACTCTTTCAGCGAACAGGCTCCCGAGCAGACTCCTGAGGCTGACCCGTTCAATGCGCACACACCCGAATATTATGAGCCAAACCCGTTCATCAGAGATGCCCGCAACGAGCAGCTGGCGTTTGGCGTTCAGCCCGAGCATTATGACGAGGTCATCATGCCGTTCGTCAACGAATACTCGGTCGAGAGAAAGCTGCCCGACCAGCGCAGACATCTCAGTCGCAAACCAAAGGCGAACGCTGCGGTGGACATCGCAGAGCAAAAGCGTATGCAGCAGCAAAGACGTGAAGCCGAGCAGCAGCAACAGCAGGCTCAGCCTGTCGTTCACAAGCTGCGCCACGAGAGATTTTTTGACGATGAGGGAGAGCCTTTGCACAGGCACGTCCCCGAAAAAAGCAAAAGGAAGCGCCCGAAACTCATTCCGCTGTCAAAACGCAAGTAATTTATATAAAATATGGAAAGATTTTGACGGAAACGTTTTCGTTTTTGAAGAGCAGATTAATTGTTTATAACAAATAACAACATTCCTTAAACGTCGTTTAACGCTATTGTTATTTAATTTAATTTTATTAACTTTTTATATCTTTTTGCACAAAAGAACGCCGAATAAATCGGCGTTTTTTTGTTCGCCAATTGTTGACAGTATCCGTGAGGTATTGTATAATAAGATAAGATATCATTATGCTCGGGCTTTATAGCCATCTTGGGGGAAACGGGCGTGATGGTTCTGGAATTATGAATTTTATATGAAAAGGAGAGGTGATCAATGAAGAAGAGATCATTGTTCAGCAGAGTACTGAGCGGACTGGCTGCCGCTGCTCTTGCTGCGACGGTCTGCTTTGGAGATGGGATCTTCAAGAACTTAGCTGCTTCGGCTGCCGATGATCCGGTCGTTACGGTCGGATTCTACGACGGCGGTGAGAAATCACCGGTAGTTAATGAGGAAGGCGACACCAATACCTACCGGTATTTCGTGCTCGGTGCACTCATTAAGAACGAAAACGCTCAGTACGTGGATCCTAAAGACGGTAAGACAAAAAATAGAACCGCCACAGCAGAACACGTCGGATTTATCGAGGCTTGGGATTGTATCGAGCTCGATAAAGCGGAGTCCGAGCAGACGGTAACGTTCAAGACCTTCTACCAGAAGCACGCGAATTATACCCAGAATTATGACAGGGTACAGCCGAAGGTAACATACGATCCTTCTGTGTACACATTTGTTTCCCGTGTATACAGGTACTGGGTAACAAAGGACGATCCGTACAACCCGGGAGCAGATCCCGTGCCGGCGGACAACCCGCACACTCAGAAGAGCTACAACCCGAATGCGTCGGGCGTTGAACCGACGAACCTGATTTCTCCTGAGGGCGATTTCACGATGTCTCACATACCACGAGAAGTCCGCGGATAGTATCCCGGGATACGTTCCGAGCAGCGCTACTCAGGGAAATGTCACGAATGTTCGTTTTGACAAGCAGAACGTAGAGTTCTACGTTGATGTCAATTTCAGCAAGTCCACAACGATAGCAAAGGATGAGTATTTATATGTTGTCGTTGAGGCTGAGCATACGAACAACTCGCACACATATTTCTACAAGCAGCTCGTGTATGAAGACACTAACGGAACTAACCAGATAGAACTTATCGTGCAGGACAAGGACAATCACCACTGGAGAAAGACTACTTCGAGTGAGGAAGATCCGCACGAGCACTATCACGGCAACGAGCCGAGCACAACTATCAGACTGTTCAAGGCGTCTGCGGAGTGTAATCTCGACAACCTGTTAAGAGGTGAGAACTACTCAGAGCTCAAGACAGGCGATTATGTCAAGGCTCAGAAGGTAAACATCAAGGGACAGGTAAAAGAGGGTGACGAAGTCACAACTAAGTTCTACGAGGTCATCAACCTTGAGGCTGCAAGCACACCCGATAACTATACCTATACCGATATCCTCGGAAGCGGTGTTGCGTTCGGTATCACAGCTGACAGATTCGCACTCAAGGGTCATATGCAGACAAACCTTGCAGTAAACTACTTCAGGGACACAAAGGACGGACAGAACTTTGAATGTGACCTTTCAGAACCTTCTGCAGGTGATCATTTCATAGCTTATTTCTCTACGCTTTCAG
>CAMYUO010000038.1 GCA_947302065.1 uncultured Clostridia bacterium
ATATCAGCCGCAGGCATAAGGATCTCCGACAGCGAAACGTTGTAATCCTCAAGGAAGATAACGCTGAGCTTTTCGCTGAGCTTTTTATCTTTCTGAAGCTCCTGGGAGATGTTCCAGATGAGCTTGATGATCTGCTTTGCCATGTAGTAGCCCGGTGCTGCCTTTGCCGCAAAGATATATGTCTTTGGCACGAAATCTGCGTTCGGGTTAGCCTTGAGGTAATTGTACTGAGCGATGATGTTGAGCGCATTGAGCTGCTGACGCTTATACTCGTGCAGTCTCTTTACCTGAACGTCGAAGATAGACTCGGTATTGAGCACTCTGCCGTACTGGTTCTTTACATACTTAGCGAAAGCGGCTTTGTTCTCAGCCTTGATCTTGCCGAGCTGCTCGAGAACGGCTTTATTATCGGAGAAAACAGAGAGCTTGGAAAGCTCTGCTGCATTTCTGAGGAAGCCGTCGCCGATCTTATCTTTCAGAAGAGCGGTAAGACCCGGGTTAGACTGATACAGCCATCTTCTGTATGCGATACCGTTTGTAACGTTCTTGAACTTTGTAGGTGTGTCAAGATACTCGTCCTTGAAAGTCTCTTTCTTGATGATCTCGGAGTGTATCTTTGCAACGCCGTTTACGCTGTGGCAAGCGTGAACGCAGAGTGTTGCCATCTTGACCTTGTTGTTCTCGACGATGGACATGTGTGAAACCTTGCCCTCGTCCTGATATCTTTCCCACAGCTCCTTGCAGTATCTCTCGTTGATCTCGATGATGATAGAGAAGATTCTCGGGCAGACGCTCTTGAGCAGGTTGCAGTCCCACTTTTCGAGAGCCTCGGGCATAACGGTGTGGTTAGTGTAAGCAAATGTGTTTGTAACGATATGCCAAGCCTTTTCCCATGAATATCCGCAGTCATCGAGCAGAGTTCTCATAAGCTCCGGGATAGCGAGTGTCGGGTGGGTATCGTTGATATGGATAGCTACCTTTTCGTGCAGGTTATCGAGTGTGCCGTAAACAGCCATATGCTGATTTACGATATCACCGATAGATGCAGCGCAAAGGAAATACTGCTGACGCAGACGAAGTGATTTGCCCTCTGCGTGATTATCGTTAGGATAAAGCACCTTTGTGATAGCCTGTGAGATGATGTTTCTGCCGAGCGCCTTGGAGTAGTCGCCCTTGTTGAACATCGACATATCAAATGTAGAAAGCTCTGCCTTCCAGAGTCTGAGCTTTGAAACAGCCTCGCTCTTATAGCCCGAAACGTACAGGTCATAAGGCACAGCCATAACAGATGTGTAGTTTTCGTGTGTTACGCAGTGATACTGATTGTCCCAGTATTCACGCAGTTCGCCGTCAAATCTTACCTCGACAGACTGTGTCGGCACGGGAACGAGCCAAGCGCTTCCGCCCGGGAGCCAGTTATCGGGAAGCTCTGTCTGCCAGCCCTCTTCGAGCTTCTGCTTGAAGATACCGTACTCATAGCAGATAGAGTAGCCTGTTGCGTGATAGCCGTCTGCTGCGAGAGCGTCGAGGTAGCATGCAGCGAGTCTTCCCAGACCGCCGTTGCCCAGACCTGCATCAGGCTCCTGCTCATAAACGCCGTTTATTGATATGCCGAGATCCTTGAGCATTGCGATAGTCTGATCCTGCATACCGAGGTTATAGATAGATGTTTTGAGGGAACGTCCCATAAGGAACTCCATAGAAAGATAGTAGACCTTCTTCTTGCCCTCAGAGTTGTGCTTTACAGTGAAAAGTCTTCTCTTGGCTTTGAGAATGCCGACAACTATCTTTGCCAGTGCTTCATAGACCTGCTTATCGGAAGCCTCATCGGGAGTTGTCTGAAAATCGTTGTGAAGGATCTCCACAAACTGCTTTTTCAGCTCCGTTTTGGTGATGGTGCTTGACGAACTGTTCTTTGCCATAGCTATTTTCCTCCTGAACAGAGTTTTAACGGGTAAAACTCTAAATAATTTACATAAACTGTCAGTAGGGTACAGATACCCACTCAATTAGTATAACACATTTCAACAAATTTTGCAAGCAAACGACGGGGTATATTTCCGATTTTTGCACGAATAATCTGTGAAAACGTGTGGTAAATGCTGACATATCTATATATACACCTCTATTATATGTCACTGTTGCATAATTGTCAAGGCTTTGAGTTGTTCAAAATGCCGATTTGTGACTTTGACCATAAAAGAAAATTGCAAAAACAATAATTTAGCTAATTCATATGCAGCCGCATTTTATTTGGGCAGGTTTACTGTTTTGCAGCACAATTTTTTGTGCATAAAAATGATAAATAAATTGATTTGGAAATATTTCAGCAATTGTTGCACAAGTCAATGCAACAAAAACGGTATTCGGCGCTGTAAGTGAGAGGGCGGTGCGGCTGGTGGCGCCAAGAAAACGGGTAAGCAAATCTGAACGTCAAACCCTTAGGGTTTGAGGAAACCGAGATAACCGCAGGGCAAGGGAGCGCCCTCTCTTGCAGGGCAGCTCCCTCTTTCAAAACAGTCCACAGGACTATTTTGAAATTCACCCTTTGCGGAGCGCGCGAGGCAAAAGGATTTCGCTGACTGCGGTCAGCGACGAGGACTCTGCCCTCGACCCGCAAGCCTTTTTTACGAGAAAAGGCTTGACCGAAAAACCTGTTATTATCAGGAATAGAACAGAGAGGAGAAACAAAACGATGAGACTATCTATCAAGGCATTCGCACGGTTGTTCGTGCGGCTGCGGTGCGGCAGCGAGACGGCTGCAAAGCTGGGCGTGCCGGCGGCAGATGCAAAGGCAGAGGGAGCACGTCTGCTCGGTGACCCGAGGGTGCGCAGAGAGATAAAAAAGCTCGACAATGACGACCAGCAGACGCTTGCCTACGTCAAGACAGGACTTTCGAGGCTGGCGTTCGGGCAGGTCAACGATGTGGTGGCGCTTGTCTTTGCAGACCAGCCGTCACCCGAGCAGATAGCGCAGGCTGACCTTTTCAACGTCAGCGAGATAAAGAGAGTTAAGGGCGGCGGAGTCGAGGTAAAGTTCTTTGACAGGCAAAAGGCGCTTGAAAAGCTGTTTGAGCTTGACCCAGAGCTGCGTGAGCAGTCAAAGGCAGACCAGTTCATCAGTGCGATGACACAAAGCTCTCAGGGCGACATCTCCGGACTGCTTGACGGGGAGGACGAGCCGTGAGAGGATACAAGCTTTCAAACAAGCAGCAGTTCGTGCTGAAATGGTGGTGCAACGAGAAATACGGGGAGTTTGACGGCATCATCTGCGACGGTGCGATACGCTCGGGAAAGACGATGTGTATGTCGGTGTCGTTCATGATTTGGGCGATGAGCCGCTTTGACGGTGCGAACTTTGCGATGTGCGGCAAGACGATCGTTTCGCTGCGCCGCAATGTGCTCGACGAGCTGTTCGGGCGCATGAGAGAGATAGGCATGAGCGTGAGAGAAAAGCTCAGCCGCAACTATGCAGACGTGACATTCGGACGCCGCCGCAACAGATTCTACTTTTTTGGCGGAAAGGACGAAGGCTCGGCAAGCCTTATACAAGGCATCACGCTCTCGGGTCTGATGCTCGACGAGGTCGTGCTGATGCCGAGGAGCTTTGTTGAGCAGGCGATAGCGAGATGCTCTGTTGCAGGATCAAAGCTATGGTTCAGCTGCAATCCCGACAACCCTTACCACTGGTTCAAGAAAGAGTGGATAGACAAGGCGTCGGACAAAAAGCTGCTGCATCTGCGCTTTGCCCTGCGTGACAACCCGTCGCTCTCAAAGGAGGTGATAAAGCGCTATCACAGACTTTACACGGGTGCGTTCTACAAACGCTTCGTGCTGGGTGAATGGACGGCAGCGGAGGGACTTGTATATCCGATGTTCGATCCGCAAAAGCACGTTTTTGATGAGGACATCGTTTGTGACAGGTACATTGTCAGCTGTGATTACGGGACGGTGAACCCGTCGAGTTTCGGACTGTGGGGTCAGTCGGCAGACACATGGTACAGGCTCGATGAGTATTACTACGATTCCCGTGTGCATGGTGAACGCAGAACGGACGAGGAGCATTATGAGGGTCTGCGCCGGCTTATCGGCGGAAAGAAAGTTGATATGGTCATCTGCGACCCGTCGGCACAGTCGTTTATCCAGTGCATCGAGCGTCACGGCGAGTACAGTGTCATGCCTGCAAAGAACGATGTTGTGTGGGGGATACGTCTGGTGTCTGACTGCATAAGGCTTGACAAGATAAAGATAAGCTCAAAATGCACAGACACCCTGCGTGAGTTCGCCCTTTACCGCTGGGATGAAAAGGCGGGAAAGGACTGTCCGATAAAGGAGAACGATCACGCAATGGACGACATCAGGTATTTCGTCACACAGGTGTTCTCTCAGGACGAGCAGCCGTTCTATGTGATGTCGCTTGAAAGGTAATGGAGAAAAACAGAAAGGAGAGATAATTTGGGAATACTTAAAAATCTGCGCAAGGGCAGGGTGCATACATCGCCGCCCTCGGTGAGTGCCGGCAGACAGCAGGAGAGGTTCTCTTACCGCCTTGCGCACAATGCAGACTATCTGCAGGCGGATATCTTTGAGCAGCTGCGTGAGAACGTGCCTGTCATTGATGCCTGCATTGACAAGATAGTCAGGCTGACGGGAGATTTCACGGCGGTCGCAGACGACGAGCGCTGGCAGGCGGAGCTTGACGAGTTCTGCCGCAGCGTGCCTGTGGGCATCTCGGGCAGGTCGCTGGGCACTTTTGCAGATATGTATCTTGACAGCCTGCTGACCTACGGCAAGGCTGTGGGCAGGATATTCACCGACTCAAAGGCGCTTTGCATAAAAGGCTTGTACGTCGGTGACCCGACGCTTTATCAGATATCCTGCGGCAAAGGTCCGCTTGACCTGCGTGTCAGCGGCAGTTTCAGCGGAAAGCGTATTGATGTGCGCTCACCGCATAAGCTGCTTTACACAACGCTCAACCCAAGCCCGAAAAATCCCGGGGGAGTTTCGCTTCTGCGTGGGCTGCCTGCGATGAGCAGCGTGCTGATGCGCATTTACGAGTGCATCGGGCAGAACTTTGACAGGGCAGGCAACGTGCGCTATGCGGTGACTTATAAGCCTGCATCCGACGGCTCTGACAAGCTGTTTGCAAAACAAAGGGCAATGGACATCGCAAAGGAATGGTCAGAGGGCATGAACGCCTCAAGGCACGGCGTTGTCAAGGATTTCGTCAGCGTGGGCGATATCGACATCAAGGTCATCGGCGCAGACAACCAGATAATCGACACGCAGGTGCCTGTGCGCCAGCTGCTCGAGCAGATAGTTGCAAAGCTGTCTATCCCGCCGTTTTTGCTGGGGCTGTGCTGGTCAACGACCGAGAAGATGAGCTCTCAGCAGGCGGACATTCTCACAAGCGAGCTTGAATATTACCGCAGGCTGCTCACGCCTGTGCTCAAGCGCATCTGTGACACGTTCCTGCGGCTTTGCGGTGCACCGTGCGGCTGCAGCATAAAGTGGGCAAATATTGATCTTCAGGACGAGGTCGAGCTGGCAAGAGCAAGGCTGATAAACGCTCAGGCAGACCTGCTTGAAGAAAAGCAAAAGGAGGAAAGCTGAGGTTGGAAAAGGCATTTGAGATAACAGACGAGATCATGGAGAAGATCAACCGATACGCTGTCGAGCCGCTTTCGGCAAAGGATGTTTACTGCTTTTCGGTGACGCTTTGCGATAACGACATTGACAGGGACGGTGAGAGGTTCTCTGTCGATGCGCTGGGGGAGCTTGCAAAGCTGTTTCTCGGCAAAACGGGCATATTCGACCACGACCCCAAGGGCGAAAAGCAGACTGCCCGCATCTTTGACACCTGCGTCAAGCAGGACGGCGAAAAGCTGACAAAAGACGGTCAGCCGTATGTCAGCCTGTGCGCAAAGGCATATATGGTCAGAACATCAGGCAACGCCGACCTTATCAAAGAGATAAGCGGCGGCATCAAAAAGGAAGTATCGGTCAGCTGCGCCGTGAAAAAGCGCATATGCTCCATCTGCGGAGCGGACAGGAACGTCAGCAGCTGTTCGCATATCGCAGGCAGGCGCTACGGCGAAAAGCTGTGCTTTACGGTGCTGCAGCAGCCTGCCGACGCTTACGAGTGGTCATTCGTTGCAGTGCCTGCGCAGGTCAACGCAGGCGTGACAAAGCACTATGATGCACACCGTGAGGAGTCAAGGCAGGTCAGCAAGCTCAAGGGCGAGCTTTCGGCGGCATCTGCAAAGCTGGCAGCGGCGTATGATGTGATAAGAGGCGAGGTCTTGAAGCTGTCATATTTCTGCGAGCCGTTCTATACTGCAAAGCAGGTGGCTGAAATGACCGAGGGAATGGATCTGCACAGGCTCATCGAGCTGAAAAACAGCCTTGAAAAGCATGTGCGTGACAATGCACAGCGGCTTGATGCCGAGGAGCAGAGCTTTATCACACAGCCGCCGCAGGCTGACGAAAACGAAGAATACACTATTTGAAACGAAAAGGAGAAATGATAATGTACACAGATGTAAAACTTGAAAAGGGACTTTATTCTATCACAGGAAAGACATTCACACAGGCGCTTGCAGAGCTTGACCCTGACAGCGCTTACGAGAACACCGAGCTTAAAGGTCTCGATGCCTTTGAAAGACAGCTCAAGCGCTTTGACATCAAGGTCAAGGGCGCAAACTCCGACAGAGTCGAGAAGTTTTTCCGCACCACCCAGTCGGCAGTGCTTTTCCCTGAGTATGTCAGACGTGCTATCAAGGCAGGTCTTAACGAGGCATCTATTCTGGGCGAGGTCGCAGCAACAACGACTTACACCGACGGCATGGATTTCAGAGGACTGACAGTCACAAGTGACGGAGAGAGCGACGTCGTTGCGCAGGCAGGCGAGCTGCCCGTTACCACCGTCGCTCTTGCAGACACATCAAGCGCACTTACCAAGTTCGCAAGAAAGCTGTCCTGCTCTTACGAGTCTATCAGAAAGCAGCGCCTTGAGGCGTTCGGCGTTATCCTCAGAAATCTCGGTGCAGCTATCGCAAGAGATGTCAACGGTCTTTGCATCTCGCAGATAATCACCGGCATCACACCGTCTTCTATCGCAGGCGACGACATCACCTACGATGACCTTGCACAGTTCTGGTCGAGCATGGGCAGCTTCAACATGACCACAATGGTCTGCAAGCCCGATGTTATGGCAAAGATACTCGGTCTTGAGCAGATGAAATACTGCGTGAACGACTATATGACAAGCGGCATGGTAAAGACACCTTACGGCGTGACACTTGTTAAGTGCTCCGAGATAACAGGCGATGTTGCAGTCGGCATCGACAACAGCTGTGCAGTTGAGGCTGTATTCGGCAGTGATGTTGTCATCGACTATGACAAGCTGCTGTCAACACAGTGCGATGAGATCTCCTGCAGCGTTATGGTAGGATTCTCCGTGCTCACCGACGGCGCTGTCAAGGTGCTCAGCACCGACCCTGCAAACAACGGCTGATAGTCTAAGGCTTGATGATATAGGGAACTGACCAAGTGCGTCAAACCCTTAGGGTTTGAGGATACCGAGATAACCGCAGGGTAAGGGGACGCCCTCTCATGCAGGGCAGTCCCCTCTTTACAGACAGTCCACCGGACTGTCTGTAAATTCACCCTTGCGGAGCGCACGAGGTAAGGAGATTTCGCTGACTGCGGTCAGCGACAAGGGCGCCGCCCTTGACCCGCAAGCCTTTTTTACGAGAAAAGGCTTGGCGAAAAACCTGTTATTATTGAGTTAGGAAAAGGAGAGATTGTATGGTTAAACTTAGTTTTGACAATATCGCACAGCAGTTTGAAAAGCTCGGTGCGTGCGATGCGTCTGTGGTCGCTGCAAACATCGGCATCATCGAGAACGCTCAGCGCAGGATAAGTGTTCTGCTCGATGATAAAAAATGCTCAGCAAGGAGCATTGCGAGCGCAGAATATGCTGCTGCGGCTTGTGCGTTCTACGATTATGTTTGCACGCTCAATGCCAGGGAAAAGCTGATCGTCACTATGACCGGCAAGGCATCTGCAAACACAGATTACAAAAGCCGCATAGAGTCGGCAAAAGACCTAAGGGAATCGGCTTTGCGGGCGATAGAGCCTGTGATGCTCGGCTGTGATTTCCTGTTTCGCACGGTGGAGGGATAGCTATGAGACAAAGTCTTATCGAACTTGAAAGCAAGGTGTGGTCAAAGCTCGCACATGCAGGCTTTGAGCCTATGGTGGAGTTTTCTGCGGTGGACAGCCTTCTGCAGCCCGATGATATGCTCGGCGTTATCTGTTTTGAAGGCGCAGACGTGGTGGCAGAAGCGCTCGTTTACGAAAGCGGCAACTTCTGCGTAGAGACAGACCACCACATCTGCCTGCACCTTTACGGCAAAAGCGGCGACTTTGTGGACTATGAGGAGCTGAGAGATGCGTGCTACGAGGTGTTCTTTGATATCGTCAGCGACGAGGACCTGCTCATCTGCAAAATGGAGATGTCGGCGGCTGTGCAGTCTATGCCGCTGCGCAGGCTCGAACGCACGATAAAGTTCACTGTCCGCTGCACCGAGAAAGCGGAGGTGGAAGATGTATAAAAAGTCGATGACTCACTCGGTGCTCTGTGGAAATGCGGGTCTGGTTTTTGACAGCCTGAAAGTGAAAGACGAATACTCCGTCGTTCAGCTGCCGCTTATCTCGGGCGGTTTTTACACCAAGATCGTCGGCAAAAAGTGGACAGAGATAGTAATGGAGGGCTGCATCTCAGATAGCGACAGGCAGCGTCACTATGACAGCTTCATTGCAGCGGCAAGCAGCGGTGAAGTGTCGCTCATCGTTGATATAACGTCATACAGCAGGTGTATCCTGATAGACCAGCAGCTGACGGCTCTGCCTGACAGCCGGCTGGAAAGATTCATAATAAGATTTCGGAGTGTGGGAAATGCCAGTTAACATAAAAATAGCCGTGACCGACCAGGGCGGCACGGAAAGAGAATTTGCCAAGGGCATAAAGCTCGTGATGAAAAGGGATATTTATCTTGCATATATAAGCCTCAGCGGCGAGTTTATCTGCGACACAAATCTCACCGCAGCGCAGGTGTGCAGGATAAGGCTCAAGCTTGGCAGCAGCGTGATATTCTCGGGTATACCCGACAAAGTAGAGGTGTTCATGCAGGGCGGCGTTAAGCGCATCAGCTTTGTCAGCCGCAGCTACACGTCCCTTGCGATGCAGAACGAGCACGAGCCTGGGATAATCACCGACGTTGACCTTGACGACCTTGTGAGCAGCTGTCTTGTTCACCCTGAGATAACTGTTGAACAGAATACGCCTGTGGAGAATTACATCTACGTCAAACAGTCGTCGAGCCTGTGGGATGCGATAATCGCATACAACATAAAGAGCCGTGGCAGGATGCCTTACATTTACGGCACAGGCAAGATAATGTCCACGAAGGCACACAGCGCAGTGCGCAGCTACACAGGAGAACAGCTGACGGGGAGCGGTTTCTCGGTGAGCACGCTGAATATGCTTTCTGATGTGTA
>CAMYUO010000039.1 GCA_947302065.1 uncultured Clostridia bacterium
ATACTCGCCGTGCATATCGCTGAAAAAGTATTCAGTACCCTTTGGCAGACTGCGTATTGCAGAAAGGTTGACTATCTCGGTAGCCGCACTGTCAACATTCGGGAACTCTTTTGCAAGCAGCTGCAAATACTTTTTTTCCATTGTATCACCTTTATCGTGTTAAGCCGACAATAATTTTATATTGTCGGCTTAAATGCTATTTAGAAAGATCTATATTTCTTACTGCATCTCGTACTTTTAGAACGAAAGTCGGAGAAACGGAGAGTTCGTCTATTCCCATTCGCAGGAACGCTTCTGTAAGAGTAGTATCGGCTCCAAGCTCACCGCAAATGCCTATCCATGCACCATGTTCGTGTGCATTTTTAGCTGACATCTCGATAAGTCTGAGAATAGCCTCGTGGTGAGTATCGACAAATTCTTCAAGCTTTGAGTTCTGTCTGTCACAAGCAAGCGTGTACTGAGTAAGGTCGTTTGTGCCAACGCTGAAGAAATCTACCATTGGTGCGAGCCTGTCGCTTATAACTGCTGCCGCAGGTGTTTCTATCATAATACCAAGCTCTACATCATCAGAGAATGCAACGCCGTCGGCTTTAAGCTCAGCCTTGACTTCTTCGCAAATAGCTTTTATCTTTTCAAGTTCCGAAACGCTTGTGATCATCGGGAACATTATGCCAAGATTACCAAAAGCGGAAGCTCTGTATAAAGCTCTTAACTGAGTCTTGAAGATGTCAGGTCTTGTAAGGCAAATTCTTATAGCTCTGTAGCCGAGTGCGGGGTTTCCCTCTTTGTCAAGGTTAAAGTAGTCGACCTGCTTGTCAGCACCGATATCAAGCGTTCTTATGATGACTTTTTTGCCTGCCATGCTTTCAAGAACTTTTTTGTATGCAGCAAACTGCTGTTCTTCGGTAGGGTAGTCGCTGCTCTCAAGATACAAAAACTCACTTCTGAAAAGCCCGATACCGCCTGCGTCATTTGCAAGCACAGCACCGATATGATCCACTCCGCCGATATTTGCGAAAATATTTATCTTAGTTCCGTCGAGAGTAACATTTTCCTTGCCTTTGAGTTCCTGTAACAGGCGTTTCTTGTCCTCGTCCTCTTTTTGCTTCTTTTTAAGTCGTGACGTTGTTTCGTCATCAGGTTCAATGAATATCTCGCCTGTGTATCCGTCAACGCCCGCAAAGTCACCGTCATGGATAGCCTTGAGAAAGTCTTCGCCTGCACCGATTATTGCAGGGATATTCATGTTCCTTGCAAGAATAGCTGTGTGAGAATTTGAGGACCCGAAAGCAGTCACGAATGCAAGCACCTTGTCCTTGTCAAGTAAAACAGTCTCGCTCGGAGCAAGATCATCAGCACAGATTATGACCTTTTCATCGCTCTCACCGCTGTCAACATCATCAGCTGCCAGATTGCGGATTATTCTGTTTGAGATGTCCTTTACATCAGCCGACCTTGCCTGCATATAAGCATCGTCCATAGAGGCAAACATCTCAGCAAAATTATCAGCCGTAACAGCAACTGCGTATTCAGCATTGACAGACTGTGTTTCAATGATGTTTTGTATGGACTCATTGTAGTCATCGTCCTCGATCATCATCATGTGTATCTCAAAGATCTGAGCATTAGCTTCGCCAACTTCTTTGAGTGCCTTTTTGTATATTTCTGAAAGCTGTCTTGCGGATTCTTCTTTTGCCGCAGCAAGACGTGCTTTTTCTGCTTCAATATCATCAACATGGACCCTTTTTACCGATGCTTCCTTACGCTTGAAAACGGATATCTTGCCCAAAGCGATAGCACCATAAACCCCTTTGCCTTTGAATGTGGTCATATAACACACCTCCTGAAAATTGATAGGGCGGCGGTTTTGTCCGCCGCCCCAGATAAGCTTTTTGTTCTATAGCAGATTATTCACCGAAACCGTCTTCAAACATTGCAACGAATTCGTCAAGTACAGCCTGCTCGTTACCGCCGTTAGCGATGATTTCAACATCAGTACCTTTCTTTATTCCTGCAGCCATTATCTGCATGATAGCCTTTGCCTTAATGTCTTTTCCGTTAGCTTTCATAGTAACTTCTGTGTCAGGATGCTCCTTAGCAAGCTTAGCGATCATGCCTGCAGGTCTCATGTGCATACCTTCTGCATTACAAACTGTTACGACTTTAGATACCATAATCATTCTCCTTTGTATATTAAATCTTTATTAAGCGTCTGTTCTCTTCTTTTTGAGGATTGCAAGCATAAGCATTCCAACTACTGAGCCGATAGCGAGCGAGAGTATATACAGCGGCCAGTGACCAACTGTTGCGAATACGAATACTCCACCGTGAGGAGCTCTGAGAGTACAATCAAATGCCATTGAAAGTCCGCCAGCTACTGCCGAACCTACCAAGCATGACGGGATAACTCTTGCAGGGTCAGCTGCTGCGTAAGGGATAGCACCCTCTGTGATGAAGCTCAGACCCATGATGTAGTTTACAGGACCGTTCTTGAGTTCTTCTTCGTTCCAGCGGTTCTTGAAGATGTTTGTTGCGAGAGCTATAGCGATCGGAGGTACCATACCGCCGATCATAACTGCTGCCATGATCTTGAAGCTTGCAGTTGTCTGGCTTGCAAGTACGCCTGTAGCAAATACATAAGCTGCCTTGTTGAATGGACCACCCATGTCTATTGCCATCATACCTGCGAGTATAATTCCGAGAAGTACTTCAAGACCGTTGTCACTGAGTGATGTAAGTCCATTGTTCATTGCATTGTTGATAATTCCCATAATTGGATTTACAGCACACATCATAACGCCGATGATGCCAAGTCCGCCAAGTGGATAGATAAGTACAGGCTTGATACCGTTAAGTGCCTTTGGCATATGGTCACAAAGTTTTTCAAGTCCGACCATTAGTAGTCCGCCAAGGAAGCCTGCAAGCAAAGCACCAAGGAAACCAGATGGGACATCTCCGTCCAGTTTAGTGAAAGTTGTTCCTTGTGCAGCTATATATACACCAACTACACCAACTAAGAATCCGGGTCTGTCAGCTATAGATTTTGCAATAAATCCTGCAAGGATAGGGAGCATAAAGCGCATTGCAAAATCGCCTATAGTCATAAACCATGCAGATGCAGCAAAGTGTGAACCGAAGAATTTATCCTGAGGTGCTCCGCCGATAGTATCGATCAGGAATGCGATTGCCTTAAATATACCGCCTGCAACAACGAACGGGAGCATATTTGAAACACCGTTCATCAGATGCTTATAAAGCTTTCTTCCGAAGCTTTCGTCATCGCCTGAGTCAGCAGATGTTTCAGCTCCGCCCTCATGATGATAAACAGGAGCATCTCCTGCTTCAATGCGGTTGATAAGATCTTCAGGAATCTTGATACCGTCAGAAACCTTTGTTTTGAGAACCTTTTTGCCGTCAAAACGAGCCATTTCAACTGTCTTGTCAGCGGCAACGATGATACCGTCACAATTTGCGATATCTTCCTTTGTAAGAACGTTCTTAGCTCCGCCAGAACCGTTTGTTTCTACCTTAATGGATATGCCAAGTTTCTTACCTGCCTTTTCAAGTGCCTCCGCTGCCATGTATGTGTGGGCAATACCTGTAGGACAGGCAGTAACTGCAAGTACCTTGTATCCTGTATCTGACTCAGCCACGGCAGCTGGCTCGTCAGGATATTTTGTCTTTTCCATGTCGTCAATAACCTTTATAAATTCGTCTTCGTCCTTAGCACCCAGCAGTCTTGCTCTGAAATCCTCGTCCATAAGGATCGTCATAAGTCTTGAAAGCACTTCAAGATGAACATCGCCGTCATTAGGTGCAGCGATCATAAACAGCAGGTTTGACGGTTCGCCGTCAAGAGCTTCATAGTCAACCCCGTCAGGTACAGTCATCGCTGAAAGGGAAGGAGCTTTTACAGCTTCACTTTTAGCGTGAGGAATTGCGATACCCTCACCTACAGCTGTTGAGCCTTTTTCTTCTCTTGCAAGAATTCCAGCCTTGTAAGCCTCCTTATCTGCAATGTTTCCGCCCTTTACCTGTAGATCAACAAGCATATCAATAGCTTCCGATTTGGTTTTCGGGGAAGCATTGAGATGAATGCTTTTCTTTTTAAGCAAGTCAATAATACGCATAATATATCCTCCTATCTATATTTAATGCATATTTTTTCAGAGCTGTTTGAGAAGCTCTGATATCTTCTCTTTTGTTGCAAGCCCGTCTGAAAAAGCAGTTGCACCGCCTGTTGCAGTTCCGAGCTTTAGCGCATATTCATAGTCTCCGTCCATAGACCCTGCTACAAATCCTGCGACCATTGAATCTCCTGCACCGACTGAGTTTTTCACCTTGCCTTTGCAGACTCCGCAAATGTGAGTCTTGCCGTTCTCATCAAGCAGCAGTGCACCGTCGCCTGCCATTGACACCAAAACGTTTTTTGCTCCCATATCCTGAAGCTTTTTTGCATATTCGGCAATCTCATCATTAGTTTTGAGCACCACTCCGAACAGCTCGCCAAGTTCGTGATTGTTAGGCTTTATAAGGAATGGTTTGTATTTGAGCACGTTCATAAGCAGATCTTTTGTAGCATCGACTACTACCTTTATTTTTCGGTCGGACAGCCTCTCGATTATCCTTTCGTAAATATCAGAAGGTAAGCTGTTTGGTATACTTCCTGCAAGGATTATCGTGTCACCGTCTGTAAGCTTGTCGAGCTTTTCAAATAGCTTTGCAATAGCTTCATCATCAATATCAGGTCCTTGACCGTTAAGCTCAGTTTCTTCCGCTGATTTTATCTTGACGTTTATTCTTGAGTTGCCTTTTTCAAGCTTTACAAAATCAGTGTGTACACCCATTTGTGAAACGCCTTTTTCAATAGCTTCACCTGTGAATCCAGCAACAAACCCCAAAGCCTTTGACTCTATACCGAGTTCTTTTAGCACTATCGAAACGTTTATGCCTTTTCCTCCAAAGTACATCTCTTCGGCATTGGAACGGTTCACCTGCCCGAGTGCCATATCGCCCGTGTGTACAACATAGTCGATAGCAGGGTTAAAAGTAACAGTATAAACCACGCTACATTACCTCCTTTATATTAGCCACAGACAAATATCTTTCATCGTCGATCTTGTCGGTGATTATTTTTACACTGATAAGCTGTGCAAATGTGACAGATGATATCTGATCAAATTTGGAGTGATCCGCAAGAACATATGCAGTCTTGCTGTTGTTTATAACTGCCGTCTTGACACTTGCTTCATTCCGGTCTGGAGTTGTAACTCCTGCTGATAGCGATATTCCGTTTGCTCCTAAAAAGCTTTTTGTAAAGTTATAGCTTTTTATGCTGCTCACACATTCAGCACCAACTATAGCTTCTGTTGTAAGCTTTATCTTGCCAGCAGGAATAAACACCTTAAATCCACGCTGAGCCAGCTTTTTTGCATGAATAAATGCATTCGTGACAAACGTTACTCTTTTTTCAGGCAGATAGTCTATCATCTTTTCTGTGGTCGTCCCTGCGTCGATAAAAACAAAGTCTCCGTCGTCAATGAGAGATGCAGAGTACCTTGCAATAGCTTGCTTTTCTTCTGTAAACAGCTTTGACTTTTCCTCGACGTCATATTCAACAAAGCTGAATGAAGCGCTCAGAGCGATTGCTCCGCCATGGACTCTGACAAGCAGTCCCTCATCAGCTAACGCTTTGAGATCACGCCTTATGGTCGATTCAGATGCATCCAGAAGCTCACACAGCTCTCCGATCGTAACGCTTTTCTTTGCGTTTACTTCATTCAAAATAATTGAATGCCGTTCCTTTGATAACATCTGATCGCCTCTTTCTCTGACACATTTTACGTCCGTTGATTGATTACAATCACATTATATCACTAAGATTTGCAAATTTCAAGCATTTTCAATCAAAATCAGTCAAAAAGCTTCAATTTTGTAGACTTTCACATTTAAGCATGATTGAATTTGGCTACTTTGACGAATAAAACGTGCAAGTGTTCGAGGTTTTAGATAAAAAACAAAAAGCTGATGCCCGAAATCAGTCAAAATCGGTCATCAGCCTTTGGGCGTATATTATGTCTTATCTGTAATTGTTTATTATCTCGTTTGACTTTGCATAAATAACAGCTGCATCTTCGCCAATGTTAAATCTGCCGTTTTCATAAAGCACTTTGCCAGCACACATGGTCAGGATAACATTTTGTTTGGAGCCACTGTAAACAAGATTATTGCCGATGTTATTAAGCGGCTGCATGTTTGGCTGTGATAGGTCGATAACGATGTCCTCGATCGTAGTCTCGCTGTCTGTTTCCTTGCTGCCTCTGCCGCCGAAGCCGCCTTCTGGCATTTCGCCATTATCGAGTTTTTCCTTAATGTCATCGGGAATTTCGCCGCCAAAGTCGCCGTCCGGCTTACCGCCGCCGTGACCGCCCATTCCGCCTTTAGATGAACTTGATGCATCATAGGGGAACGTTGTATCGGAGAGGAAATTATTCAGCGATTCCTCGATAACGCTCTTGATATAATCATAGTAGCTGCCTGCCTGATAAATACCGTCAGCCGATTCTTCAAGAGTAAGAACATTGCCGTTCTCGTCCTTGATACCTGCGCTGTTGATGTAATCGGCAAAGGCGGAAGCCAGCGCATCGGAGATCGCCTGATCCTCCTCGGAGAGACCGCTTCTTGTAACGCCCATCATCCACTCATAGCTTTCATCTGCCGTGTCGAGATTTGTGATAGGGCACCAGTCCATAGAGCCGCATACCGCATCGCTGACACCCTGCACAGCGCCGATCGCTTCAAGATAAGGCGTATAAAGTTCGCTGTCACCCGTTGCACCCATAAGAGCCGACTGCGCACCGCCGCCGCTCATTCCGAAGGTAAAGATACGCTCGGCACTTCCTGCGATCACATCATCACAATAGCGGATATAGCGGACTGCTGCTTTCAGATCGGTAACACCTGCGGGAGCGCCTGCATCACGTCCACGGCAGCCGGCATGAACATACACAAAGCCCTCGTCCGTGTAGGTCTTTGCAGAGCTTGAATAATCCGTCAGCGCTGACATAGCCGAATAACCCGGGGTGTTTATGGGCATAACGATCGGCGCAGTTTCGGCGGTATAGCCGTTTACCGTTTCTGCCGTCAGCTCACAGGTGTAGGTGCCGTCGCCGTTGTCTGTTCCGTTCATATATGCCGCAGGCACGAATACCGCAAGTGTCTCATAGCTTACATCGGCAGGGTTCTCACAGTAGGAGATAGACCACCACCACAATACATTTGAGAATGTTGATTATCGATATGTGGAGACCGACTGTGGTGCTTGCAGCGAGATCATCTATAAAATCATCAAAGAAATGGGTGCTATTGTCACAAAGGATATCGCCGATTTGCTGTATACCGCTATCGTGACGGACGCGCTCTGTTTCAGGACAACTGACACAAGGGTCCAGACTTTCGAGACTGCCGCTGAGCTCTGCAGAGCCAGAGCTGATGTCTACCGTATCGGCAGGATAAACACCTTTATCAAGTCTGCCGGAAGAATGAAGATAGAGCGCATTCTGCGTGACAGCTTTCACTACACTTGTGACGGTCAGATAGTGACCGGCATCATTATGCTGAAAGATCTCGAAACAGCAGGTGTGCTTGACTCCGATATTGAGGGCATAAACAGCCTTGTTGAACAGATTGAGGGTGTCCGCATAGGTGTGACGATCAGAGAACTTCCTGATGGACGAATGAGATAAACAACAAAAGGGATCTTTCGATTGAAAATAGACTTTTACTGTTTCATAATGGTTAACTTGTCTACACTGGTAGAGCATGCGGCTGTTAACCGCAGGGTCGTTGGTTCGAGTCCAACTGGGGGAGCCATCAAAAGTCCGTAAGTTAAGCGCTTGCGGACTTTTTATTCTTGCTTGTGAATTTTTTGTTGCAATAGCGTGAGATGTGTGCTATAATGAAATGCGAGTGAGAATGATTTTTGAGCAAAGGAGATGATTATGTGGATCTGAATGAATATCTTTCCCACCATTTCGGTTTTCTCGTTTTGCTTGGCGGTCTTTCGATCGTTATAAAGTCCGATGTACACCTGGATAGGCGTATGATCCGTAATATCGCCCTGACCGAGGCGCTGCTCTTTTTGTATTCCATAACCTACCATACCGAAAGCTACCTTGGAAATCAGCCGGTGTATTCCCCTCTGCGTTCGGTGCTTTCTGCGGTGAACTATTCTCTTATCACCGTCGTTTTTGTCTGCGTGATAATGATCCTTTTCCCACAAAGAAAACTCTGGGTCTTTCTGCCCGCAGCTGTTAACGCCGCATTGTGCTTTTTGTCCCTTTATAATAATTGGGTATTTTTTATCGATGAGGATAACCACTTCCAGCGAGGCCCTCTGGGCTATATTACCTATGTGGTCAATGCCTTGTATCTGGTATATATTTTTATCTGTCTTATCAAACGCAAAGAAAAAGAGTCCGAGGACTTTATCCTTATCCTTTTTATGTCCCTTACCGCCGCTTTGTGCCTGGTGATGCCTTTGTGTATGACCGACCAGGCGGATAACTGGTTCACAAATACCATCGCCATCGACGTCTTGCTTTATTATATCTTCCTGCTGCTGCAGTTCACAAAGCGTGACCCCCTTACAAGACTCCTTAACCGCAAAAGCTATTATTCGGATATGGAAAAACTCGACGATACTATTACCGCCATCATCGCAATGGATATGAACGGACTGAAAGATCTTAACGACTTTGAAGGCCATGCCGCAGGCGACGACGGCTTGAAGACCCTTGCCGAATGCTTCAATAATGCAGCTCGGTACGGACAGAGAGTCTATCGTATCGGCGGAGATGAATTTGCCGTTTTGTGTGTGGATAATTCAGAGGTCGATGTGAAAGATCTGTTGGAACGTATAAGAGCAAATATGAGCACCTGTAAGTATTCCTGTGCTATCGGCTATGCCATGAGAAACGGCGAAATGTCCATCGACCACCTGTACCATGCGGCTGATACTAAAATGTATGTGGAAAAAAGAGCCTATTATCAGCAAAAAGCCCAAGAACAAAAGGATAGCTGATCTGCGGACGAAAATATGTATTATATCCCCGGTCGTGTATGTATCATACATGACCGGGTTTTTTGTCCCTGCGGCTGTGTAAAATGCTGTTTCGCTCCCTTTTTATCTCTCCGTCACATTTTTATCATACAAAAAGAGTATGGTATAAGCGGAGAATAGTCTGTATATCTGGTACTATTGTTAAAAGTGTGAAAAATCCAGTATATGACACAATACACTTTGTGCATTTTTGTCAAATATGTGTATTGCCAAATAAAGACTTTTATTGTATAATATAAGAGAGTAATTATGACCACAAGGGGGGAGTGTACCCTCTTGACAAAAAAGTCCAATTATTTAAAGAAAAAACGAAGAGAGCGAGGTGAGTGTAATGAGTGAAAGAACAGTGAGCGAGAACAATAAACTGTGGGAAGCAGCGGAGAAAATAGCCGAACAGGTCGTCGCAGATCGGAAAGCAGCCAGTGAGGAA
>CAMYUO010000040.1 GCA_947302065.1 uncultured Clostridia bacterium
AAGAGAGGGCTTTCCCTTACCCTGTGGTAACGTCGGTATCCTCAAGACGACCGCAGAAGGTCGGCTTGAATATGAAAGTGTTTTCTCTTGTTTTCGGGGGCTTTCCGGTCGCCCCGAGCGTCCGTCAGGACTTAACCCCATTCGGGTGCAAAACTATTAATTTGTGCAGTGCGGCAAAATTCTGATCTACAAAGGAGTAATCTATGAAAACAGCATTGACGATAGCGGGCAGCGACAGCTGCGGCGGCGCAGGCATACAAGCCGACATCAAAACTATGACAATGAACGGCGTCTATGCCATGAGCGCGATCACCGCACTCACCGCACAGAACACCACAGGCGTGAGAGCCATTATGGAAGCCTCACCCGAGTTCCTCGCCGCACAGCTCGATGCCGTTTTCGAGGACATCTTTCCCGATGCCGTCAAGATAGGCATGGTATCATCAACTGCACTTATCGAGGTCATCGCACAAAAGCTGACCGAGTATAAGGCAAAAAATATAGTCGCCGATCCCGTGATGGTGGCGACCAGCGGCTCGGCGCTGATAAAGACCGATGCCATTAAAACGCTGACGGAGCGCATCTTCCCGACAGCGACACTTGTTACACCGAACATTCCCGAGGCGCAGGTGCTCTCGGGCTTGGATATAAAAAATAAGGACGATATGCAAAGAGCCGCCGAAAAAATCTTCGGCAGATTCGGCTGCGCCGTGCTCTTAAAGGGCGGTCACAGCGTCAGTGACGCAAGCGACCTGCTGTGCTCGGAAAACGGTTTTGAGTGGTTTGAGGGCAAGCGCATCGACAACCCCAACACCCACGGCACAGGCTGCACTCTTTCAAGTGCGATAGCCTCAAATCTTGCCAAGGGCTTTTCGCTGGGCGAGTCGGTCGGCAGGGCAAAGGAGTATATCTCAGGCGCACTCGCCGCCATGCTCGACCTCGGCAAAGGCTCGGGACCTATGGCTCACGCATTTGACCTGAATTCAATGTTCGCTGATGAAAAATGTCTTTGAAAGGAAGATAAAAATGAGAAACTACACCACGCAGATGGATGCCGCAAAGCAGGGCATCATCACACCCGAAATGAAGATCGTTGCAAAAAAGGAGTACCGCACCGAAGAAGAGATCCGTGACCTCGTTGCCAGAGGTCAGGTCGCTATCTGCGCAAATAAGCTGCACAAGTGCATCGACCCCGAGGGTGTCGGTTCTATGCTTCGCACCAAGATAAACGTAAACCTCGGCGTTTCCCGTGACTGCAAGGATTACGATATCGAAATGCAGAAGGTTCAGGCTGCTGTTGATATGGGCGCAGAGGCTATAATGGACCTCTCCTCTCACGGCAATACTCAGCCGTTCCGCCGCAAGCTCACAAGCGAGTGCAAGGCGATGATCGGCACAGTGCCCGTTTACGACAGCGTTATCCATTATCAGCGTGACCTCGCTACGCTCACCGCTAAAGACCTTATCGACGTTGTAAGACTTCACGCAGAGGACGGTGTTGACTTTGTTACGCTGCACTGCGGAATAACAAGAAAGACTATCGACCAGATCAAAAAGCACAAGCGCAAGATGAACATTGTATCCCGAGGCGGCTCGCTTATATTTGCGTGGATGTGCATGACGGGCGAAGAAAACCCGTTCTATGAGTATTTTGACGAGATCCTCGACATCTGCCGTGAGTACGATGTGACTATCTCGCTCGGTGATGCCTGCCGTCCCGGCTGCCTTGCAGATGCAAGCGATGTTTGCCAGATCGAAGAGCTTGTCCGCCTTGGCGAGCTGACAAAGCGTGCATGGGCAAAAGACGTTCAGGTCATGATAGAGGGACCCGGTCACATGCCGCTTGATCAGATCGAGGCTAACATGAAATTGCAGCAGACTATCTGCCTCGGTGCGCCGTTCTATGTGCTCGGACCTCTCGTTACCGACATTGCGCCGGGCTACGACCACATCACATCTGCTATCGGCGGTGCAGTTGCCGCATCGGCAGGTGCCGCATTCCTGTGCTATGTTACTCCCGCAGAGCATCTTGCTTTACCGAATGTTGACGATGTTAAGCAGGGTATCATCGCATCACGCATCGCCGCTCACGCTGCCGACATCGCAAAGAAGATACCTCACGCCCGTGACATCGACGATCAGATGGCTGACGCCCGCCGCACGTTCGACTGGGACAAGCAGTGGGAATGCTCCATCGACCCTGAGACCGCAAAGGCTATCCGTGACAGCCGTGCTCCCGAGCACGACGATACCTGCTCTATGTGCGGCAAGTTCTGCGCTGTCCGCAGCATGAACAAAGCCCTTGCAGGTGAGTACATCGACATACTTTGATATTATGTTGAGGGGAACTCTTTTGGAGAAGAGTTCCCCTCAAACTCCCTTCAGAAACCTTTTATTGATTTTTCGCCACAGGGGACTTGAAAAGCCAATTGTCCCCTGTAACGAAAAATGAGTAAGGGTCCCGAGAGAGTTCAAGGAAAACACTTTTCAGAAGAACTGCTCTCAGCACAACACCGAACAATGCTGCCACAACCACACTTTGCGGCGCCGCTGTCGGCGCCAGTCACGCCCTGCCAACGAAACAGAGTAAAAGCAATCACCAAGGTTCGTAGGTATCTCGTGGTGTAGCAGCGAGCCACGGTCGAGCTGCGTATTGCAGACAGTTGTAGTACGCTCAAAGTATTGAGTTGGTGCCGGCAAAAGAAGGGTTTGACGGAAACGGGGGTTAAGGGGGAGAAACCGGATGGGGAGAAAAGTCCGGCATACTACGCCGTAAGGCAAGGCTTCCTTGTCTCCCCAAATGGTTTCTCCCCCTTAGCAAAGCATCGAAGCACAAACCTTTTTGTCTTGCTTTTTCGAGGGCGACCGGAAAGCCCCCAAAACAAGCGCACCGCCGCTGCGGCGCCGTAAGGCAACCTCACTTGTCTTCCCTATAGGGTTCCCCCTTAGACAAAATGTGTTGCTATCCCATAGCTAAATGCACACTTTACCCATACAAAAAAGCTGCTGCAAATCAATGCAACAGCTTTATTCTTTATTCAATTATCTCTATCCCCGGTTCCGTGTCTGCCTGCTGAGATACGCTGACGCTGTAATCTGTGATGCCCTTGCCCTGATTCGGGTTTTTGAGCGAATAGACAAAATCAGCCGCAAAGCTCAGGCACAGCACGACCACTGCGATGATAAGCAGTTTTTTCGGCAGTTTCTGAAAGATATTATCCAGAAACGGCGACATGATATAAATGACCATTATGCTTGCAAAGCCGAACACCACAATGCCCTCAAAGCATATCCTGCCGTTGATATTGAGGAAATAGCCGTTATAGTCCCAGTATTTGAGGTGCTGGACTTTTTCGATGATAAGGCTCGTGATATACTCCGCCGTGCCGCACATCAGCACCGAGCCGACGAACACGCCGACCTGATTATCAACGTGCTTTCTGAAAACGAAGATAGCCATTGTTCCGCCGAAGCCGTATATCGGCAGCCACGGACCGTGCATAGTGCCACGGTTGATGAACACGCCGTCCTCGATGACGTGAATGCCGACCTCCCATATCCAGCCGCCTATCGAGAATGCGAAAAACAGCAGGATATAGCCCAGCAGCGTATAATTTCTGTGATAGTCACGATGTTTGACGACCTTGTTTGCAAATCGGCTGAAATGATATTTCTGCTCATACGCAACGCCCGGGTACTCGCCCAGCTCACGCAGGTCATCGAGATCATAGACCTTTTCTGTCATACAGACACCTCCTTATCTGCGCTGCCAAGCTCTTCGTCAGCGCTGTCGGGTATCTTGATAGTGAACGCCTTGTCGCCCTCTGTTTTTTCGAGCAGGTCAAGGTCGAGGAACTTATCGTTGAGTCCGTCGGAGAACTCCATGCCCTCCTCGATTGCCTTGCGGCGCAGTGCGATATAGACCTCTGAATGTATCGCCGCACGGTACGGGTTTGAAAGGAATATGCCCACAAGACCGAGTGTCAGCATTGAAAGCAGAGTCCAGCCGAACATCGTGCAGTCTATCTTGAACAGCTCCCATTTATAGCCGTCCATCATTTTGCGTGAAAGCGTGATAGCTTTTCTCGTCGGCATATTCGGATTTTCTGCGAGTATGCAGGGCACCATTGCGTAGGAATACTGCTTTACGAAAAATCCCACGCCTGTGAGTGTCCACAGTGTCAGATAAACGTCCTTTATAAACATTGTTTTTATCGGGTGCATCGTCCGTTCACGGAACAGAAAGCCCATTCGCCCGACTTTTGTCTTATGATACGTTCTGCTCTCCATAAAGAACCTGCATTCGCAGACTATCATAAGATTCGTGATGAACACTGCACGCAGAAGTGCGGCAACAAAATTGAAGAATATCTCAGCGGTGTCCTTGATGGTCTTTTTCTCGCTGACCGCCGTGACGATAGATGCCACAAACGTGAATTTATACGACTTGCTTCTTGTCAGCCCGTCAAAATACATTATCGCATCGTCTGACAGGTTCTCAAAAAAGCTGTTGCTCGTAAGCTCATCAAGACGCTCCTTGGCGGTCTTGGTTATTGAAAAGGCGTTGAGTATCTTCTGGATATTCGAGCCGTCGCCTGTTGTGCCGAAGAAGGTCACCTCTTTGGAATTGAGTCCGTCAAGACCGTATTCCTCATATGACCGCAGCCAGTTCTTGACCGCATCGACGTTGTGTATCTCCCACTTATCGTTTGCCTCCTCAGGGGTCAGGCGGTTATCGACCATATCCTGAATGATCTCCTTTTTCTGAGCTGGAGTATACTTGAGGTCGGCAACGTGGGTCTTATCCCACATCGAGATGCCCTGCACCGTGGTGCTGTACTCTCCTGCAAGAAAGACCATTATGAAGCAGACTGCGATGCAAGCGAAATAATTCAGCTTCAAGGCAGTTCGTGCTTGTTTTTTAAGCTCTTTCCTATTAAAAACGAAATCTGTCATTTTACCCCTCAGTCGATCAGTTTTTCTCTGTGTCCCCTGTATGATAAACCATACACAGATATTATATACAAAAACGCATAAAATGTCAATATCTGCGCCCTTGCCGCCATATTTTTCATCTTTCTGACACAAAAACTGCCTCAGAAATATGGGCACTACGCTGATTTATTGTCTGTGGGTTTTGTCAGAGGTATTCTCTTAGAGAGATTTTCCTTGTGTCTCTCGGTTCTCTTACTCAAAATCAGGGATATGGGTATTGCACCCATATCCCTGATTTTCAATAAAAGGTTTCTGAAATGGGGGTAACTGTCCTGTGGACAGTTGCGAGGATGCCGAACGGCATCCTCGGTGGGGGACAGAGTAACCGTTACCACGGTTACTCTTAAAAAACGGAGAAGTCAAAAAGACTTCTCCAATTTTTGTTTCTTCTAAAAGAGTCCCCCTGATAAAGTCCCGCAGTCAATATGTCAGTATAACGCCCTTATCTGGCGCAGCGAGCGCAGCACCAGCCACAGCAGCAAGCCGCCGCTTATGCAGGCAAGCACCATAGTTTTGCTGCTTATCGGGTCATAGGCATCGCTGTCGAGAACACTTGCGATGAACTCCTGCTTGCTTTCGCCGTCGCCCGAGCGCATATCGCTGAGCTTATCCTTGTTGAAATATTTCAGCTGCTCCTCGCTGAGCTTGCCGCAGTCTATCTTATAGCTGCCGCCGTCGGAAACGACCGCCTCGCTGAGATAGGTGTCCCTGCCTCGCACGGTGGAGAGCATTAGCTCTTTCTGTGCGTCATAATCGCTGCGGAAGCTGAAAAACGCCAGCACCGCAAACACCACCATTGCGATGTTCGCAGCATAGAATAAAAACATGAACAGCAGCGGTATTCCCACGCCCGTGCTTTTTGAAAATTCTTCTCTCGGATTGTGTATATGCGGCATTGCGCACTCCCCCTTTGTCTTTTGTCCGTGTCAGTCTTTAACGCCGAAATTGATAGTCACCTTTGCGACCTCGCTGCTTGCCGGGAGCTTGAAATGGAATCCCCAGCCGCCTGCGCCCTGCGTGGTGAATGCGGTCATATCACTGAATTTCTTAGTCCCGCACATCATGTCATTCATAAACGAGAACGGCAGATATGTCACTGGGAACTGCTCGCCGTGAGTGTGACCGTGCATAGAAACGTCTGCACCTGCATCGGCTATCTCCTGCAAGCCGAGCGGTTCGTGTTTGAGCACGATGACAGGCTTTTGGGTATCGACCTTTTTATCCTTTATTATTCGCTCTATCTTGTCGCCCGAGCCTGCATACTCGGAGTTCATTCCGATAAGCGTGATGTCGCCAGCTATAACGGCAGTGTCATCGGCAAGTATCTTTATGCCTGCCTGCTCCATATACTCCTTGGTGTCCGTCTTACCTTCGTCATCGTGATTGCCGTAGATATAGAAAGTGCCGTACTTGCTCTTGACGGCTTTGAAAGCCTCGGCAAAGTATTCCTTTTCGTCGGTCGAGGTGTTCTCGTCAAAGATGTCGCCGAGCAGCAGCACAACGTCGGGCTTTATATCGCCTATCTGCTTGATAATCTCATCGAGCGTGTCCTTGTGCGCAGCGATGCCGATATGGGTATCTGCGACGACTGCCGCTGTCAGCTGCTTGTTTTTCGACTTTTTCTCGACGTTTATCTCGTAGTCTTTGGTGACTATGCTGCCCATATGGATATAGCCCACGATGCCGAGTATCATAGTCAGCACCAGCAGGATAGGCACAGTTCTGTGCGTTTCCTTGATAAACCTGTAAAAATGGTTTGTCGGCTTGACGAATCCGCCCATAAGAAAGCTGATGATATATTTGAGCGTCATTATCACCGATGTATATATCAGCACGATGAACGTTATCGCCGACAGGAATATCATTATCTCTTTGAGCGGTTTTATCGTTATCGTCTTGACCGCAAATGCCGTAAAGACCATATTTGTCAGCAGAACAACCGTTATTCCCCAGAAATAGACCTGTGATAAGGGAACGTGCTTTTTCCACCAGTCAAGGCAGCTGAGCACGCCTATCACAAGCACGGCGATAACTGCCGCAAACACCAGAAATACCATAAGCAATACCCCTTTTTTCATATGATCTGGAAAAGATAGAATTTGAGATAATCGGTCTCGGGCACAGTCATCAGTATCGGGTGATCGGGTCCCTGACGGCGAGCCTCTATCAGTTTGAGCGACACGCCTGCATCGGCAGCTGCCGACATCAGCATCTTGACAAACAGCTCGTTATCCATAAAATGCGAACAGGAGCAGGTCGCAAGATAACCGCCTCTTGGCAGCAGCTTCATTGCACGGTAGTTTATCTCTTTATATCCTCGCTTTGCACTGTCGACCGTCTTTCTGTACTTGGTGAACGCAGGCGGGTCGAGGATGATAAAGTCGTAATCCGCACCCTTTGCGGCAAGCTCGGGCAGCAGGTCGAAAACATCTGCGCAGACAAAGTCCATTCTGCCGTCGAGACCGTTTCGCACTGCGTTTTCCCTTGCAGTGTCAACTGCGAACTGTGAAACGTCCACCGCTGTGACGTGCGCTGCACCGCCCATTGCGGCATTGAGCGCAAACGAGCCTGTGTGCGTAAAACAGTCGAGGACTTTTTTGCCCTTGGCTATCTTTGCAACGGCAAGGCGGTTGTATTTCTGGTCGAGGAAAAAGCCTGTTTTCTGACCGTTTTCCACATCGACGGTGTATTTTATGCCGTTCTCTGTTATCTCGGTGACGGGTGACGGCGGCTCGGGGAGAAAGTCCGCACGATACCAGCCCTTGTACTGCTGCAAGCCCTCAAGCTCCCTGATAGCCACATCATTGCGCTCCATTATGCCTTTCACGGTGATGCCGTCTTTTGCGAGGCTGTCGCACAGCGCCTTGTAAATCACATCTTTTTTCTGTTCAAGACCGAACGAGAGCACCTGCGTAACGAGGATATCGCCGTATTTGTCAACGGTCAGACCGCAAAGTCCGTCTGCCTCGCCGAAGATAAGCCTGCACGCTGAAAAATCGTCGCCCATAACGGTCTTGCGGTAGTCTATGGCATACTGCACACGGCGTGCGAAAAAGCTGCTTTCAAACTTTTCGTTGGCGTTGTTTGAAAGTATGCGTATGCGAATCTTGCTTTTTTCGCTGTAAAAGCCGCTGCCGAGGTATTTTCCGCCCTGCGTGAAAACGTCGGCTATGCAGCCGTTCTCACAGCTTTCGGGCGCATCTGTTATCACGTTGTCGTACACCCACGGGTGACCGCTTTTTATCTCACGCTCGCCTTTTTTCGACACAGCGAACGCAGGGAATTTTCTTTCTATCTTCATTTCGTTCTCCTTTATGTTGAAATTATAGTATACACTCAAATTATTATAGTTTGTTGAGAGCAAATGAACGCCCGGAGCAACACAACAGTCACAGCCCGCTCAAACCAATATGCGACGGACAAGCGCGCCGCCGCGGCGGCTACGTCTCGTCGGGATACTCCCAGAATCCGCCCGTGTGGAAATTCTCATTGCCGAGCGGTCTTGCTGTCAGCCTGAATATCACACATCCGTCGGGACAAACCACCGTCTTGCCGTACTTTTCGTCGCCGCCGAGCTTCGTCAGGTCGCCGCCGCTGCGCACAGCCTCCATCAGCGGATAGAGCATCATCATCGTTTTCGAGCAGATGCCAAAGCCCTGCTCATTGACGGGACAGCCGTAGGTGCAGGTGTATTTGTCGCCTATCTGCTCGCCGTTGCGGCAATATCTCTCGGTCTTGTCGCCGTGCAGAAAACCTGTCACCTCAACGGTGAACTCGTACTCTTCGTCATACCATTTTTTCATAAGTCTGTCTCCTTTTCGTTTTATTATTTCTTTCATTATACTTGCCGCGGCGGCTCTTGTCAACTTTTGCGGGCAAAAATCTCTTTTGCGATTTCGCTCAGAAATGCCCTTTTGGCACATTCGGAAAAACACATAGTTTATTTCAGCATTTTTCTGCGAATTTGCGCAGTTTGCACAATACATATTTTCGATGCGAAATCGGGCGCTGTAACATTTCGTTCGCAGGTTTGTCGATTTGTGTCCGAAAATATGGACGGTCGGAAGATATTAAATTACAGCCGTCTGTAACAAAACGGTGTCAAAAAATGTACAGATGTTGAAAGTTTTAAAGTCAGATACCCCTGTGAGTGTTGAAAACTATGTGTTTTTAACATTTTCAACCGACTTTTCAACAAAAAATAATGCCGCCGTAGGAGTTTTCAACTGTCCGAAAAAGTTCCTGTTACCGTTTTGTAACCTTCGGTTACAGCCCGAATGTGTCGAAAATGCGATTTCGTAAAGGGTGCAGCCTGATGAACATCTGCGGCTGTCAAAACGCCATTTTCATCCGTATATGTCCGTCGGGCATTGCTGTGGATAATCCTCTTGGCGACCTATCGAGAGTATTCTCTTGGAAAAAATCTCCTCGGCTCTCTCGGTATCCTTACTCAAAATCAGGGATATGGGTATATCGCCCATATCCCTGATTTTCAATAAAAGGTTTCTGA
>CAMYUO010000041.1 GCA_947302065.1 uncultured Clostridia bacterium
GAGCAGGTCGGCTGTGTGGTAGTTGTCCAATCGCCGAAAGAGTGACCTTTTGCAGCTTTGATATTTTCGGTCTTTGTATCGCCGCACATCTCGCAGGTATATACGTCCCAGCCCTCGACGGTGCAGGTCGGCTCGACGGTCTTTGTGAATTTGAAAGAGTGGTCAAGCTTTGCGATAGTCTGTGTTTCGGTCTTTGAGCACTTGGAGCAGGTATGCTTCTGTGAGCCTTCCTTTTTGCAGGTCGGCTGTGAAGTGACTATCCAATCGCCGAACGAGTGACCTGTTGCGGTTACTTTGTTTCTGTGCTCTGACTGGTCGCAGTTTGCGCAGGCGTAGAGGTCATAGCCGTCCTCTTCGCAGGTCGGTGCGACAGTTTTCACGAATGAGAGCTGGTGTTCGAGTTTTGCGACAGGGCGTGTCTCTGTCTTTTCGCAAACCGAGCAGCTCCTTGATTCTGTACCGGCTTTTGCGCAGGTAGCAGGTTCGGTGACGGTCCATTCGCTCCATTTATGACCGTTGGGTGAGATGTAATCTCTTTTTTCTGTATTGCTGCAGGCGGAGCAGGTGAACTGGGTATAGCCGTACTCGGTGCAGGTCGGCGGAACTACGGTGCCTGTCTGCGGATATTTATGACCCTGTGCGATTATCGGCTGATTTTCGGTCGTGCCGCAGGCGGAACAGCTGCGTGTCTGAACGCCGTCTGTTGTACAGGTGGCAGGTGTGGTTATGTTCCACGAACCCCAGCTGTGACCCTTTGCAGGGGTGTAGCTGCTGATTATGCTATCGCCGCAGCGTGAGCAGGTATAGGGTGTATAGCCCTGCTCGGTGCAGGTCGGCGCAACGGTCGTTCCTTTCTGATAGTTGTGACCGAGCGGTTCTTTGCCGTACTCGGTGTAGGTGTCGCCGCAGACGGAGCATTTATATGTCTTTTCGCTGCACTCGGTGCAGGTGGCATCCTTTGAGCTTTGCAGCACATAGTCGTGGCTGACGGTCAGGCTCCTTGGAAGGATGCAGACATAGGCATTCTGAAAGTAGCTTTCGGTGGAGTAGTATAAGGAGATATACTGACCGCTGTCCTCGGGCTTTGCGTCGATGTAATACAAGTCATCTGATGCGGTGCTGCTTTGCTTGTCATATTCGGAAGAGGTGAGCGAGCTGTATGTCTTTTTGCAGACATAACCGCCGCTTTCGTCCTCGACGATCTGACAAAGCGCTGATGCAGAGCCGCCGTACTGATATGTTTTAAATATATCGAATTTGACCCTTGTGCCTTCTATTGGCTTTGAGGAGCTGACAGACAGAGTGTTCCACTGGCAATAAGGATCATCTGTATACTCATACGAGATCGTTATCCTGTCGAGCATTCCTGTTGTGTCGGCAAACTTTACGGGGACAGCAGACGGGTCTACACTGTTGTACCAGCAGCTGTTCTGCTTGTCGAGTATCCACGCACCCTTGGTCTTTACCTTGGCGGTGCTGCCGAACTCGTTGGTGACAGTCACATACTGCGGCAGGCATGCGCCGAGTTTTTTAAGCGCATCGGTGCTGTCAAAGGAATCGTTGTATATCAGGATATTGTTGAAGTTGAGACCTGCCTTGGTTATTGCACCTGCGGCGTAGTCTTTAAGCTCGAAGAATTTGACGGTATACTGTATCTTGGCAGCCTTTGATGATTTGTCTTTGAGACCTGTGACTTCGACCTTATAATTGCTGTCGTAGCGCTTCGTGGTGGTGTTATAGTCTGACGGCTGCACAAAGCCGATGAATGATGCGTCATCAAAATGGAGCTTGCCGTTTGCTGCCGTGCAGGTATAGCTTTTATTTGTGGTGAGGTTGGTGACGGTCACGGTGACATCGGATTGTTTTGAATATGTCACCTGTGAGCGATCAATGCCGACCGACCACGCACTCTCTGTCGGGTAGATCGTGGACGACGGGTTGTAGCCCGGTGCCGGGAACGCATAGAACGGGTTGCGGCTTGACACAGAGGTGTCATAGCTGTATGCACCGATGCCGATGATCCCGCAGTATCCGAACTGCTGCTCGATATGGTCGGGATGTATGAGCGCAACACGGTGACCGAGCGCACCCCAGCTTCCGCTGCTGAGGCTGTAACCCTCGTTCATCCAGCCTGTGACTGCGCCGAGCGGTGTATATCCCCAGGCGAGAATGTTATGCTTGCACTCGAAGCCTTTGTCCCACAGCTCCTGTGACATATCGTCAGGCTTGCTCGACTGGCTTATGTAGTGGTTGAAATCAAAGTTTCTGTCGAGCGCCTGATACTGAAGTGACGGAGTCTGCTCACAGGTCGAAGTCAGCGGCTTGCTGCCGACGAGCCAGCGGTAGAAGTTGGTCATCTCCTGCATCCCGAGCAGAGTATCATCGGTGAGAACGCCCTCGTTATACGGGCTTTTGGTCGATGCGGCAACGGAATAGTAAGTTGCGGAATTGCCGTCAACATAGCTTTTGCCGGCATAGAACGAGTCGGTATATTTCTGTGCGACGGTCTCGGGCGTGCGGCTTGCAAAGTCCGCCATTATGTCGCCGTCAAATACCGTGACGTCCGCAGCGTCTGCGGAGAAAGAGAACAGGGATATCATCTCGTCGGCAGTTTGCGGCGAAAGTGCGCCGCCTGTTGTGAGCAGTGCCGCAGATAATATCAGCGATGTTGGCTTTTTAAACATATAGATACCTCCGATAAGGCAAAAATGTCGCATATATATTAGTAGTATAACATATTTTGTTGATTTGCGTCAACGTTTTTTTGTACAATCTCAACAAAAGGCTTTTATACAATAGTGACAATATGTTCAAAATGCTATCCAAAACACAGTTTATTTTTTCACGTTGTTTTCATTTTGGTTTAAGTTAAATTTAAGCTTGCGCTGATATACTTTAAGCATAGACAAAAACAAAGCAGCTTTTACCGCTGCTTGTGACCGATAATACCGCAAGGTACGGGTTTTGTCAACAATGATTTCTCTCTCCCCCTATATCAAAAAAGCCGCAGAGCATTGCCAAGACTCTGCGGCGATTTTTGTTGTTATGTTGCGGCGAACTGCGAGTTGTAAAGCTCGGCATAGAAGCCGCCTTTTTGCATAAGGCTCTTATGGTCGCCCTGCTCGACGATGTGTCCGTCACGCATAACGATGATGTTATCCGCCTCTTTTATTGTAGAAAGGCGGTGGGCGATGATAAAGCTCGTTCTGCCCTGCATAAGCTTTGCAAAGGCGTTCTGGACAAGTATCTCGGTACGGGTGTCGATAGACGATGTTGCCTCGTCGAGAATGAGCATCTCTGGCACGCACAGCATGACTCTTGCGATGCACAAAAGCTGTTTCTGCCCTGCCGAGATGGTGGAGTAGCTATCGGATATGATAGTGTCATAGCCCATAGGCAGACGCTTGATAAAGCTGTGGCAATAGGCTGCCTTTGCGGCGGCGATGACCTCTGCCTCGGTGGCATCGGGCTTGCCGTAGGCGATATTTTCACGGATAGTGCCTGTTTTGAGCCACGTTTCCTGAAGCACCATACCGTAGCCCGAGCGCAGCGACCGGCGTGTGATATCACGGATATCCTCGCCGCTGACTTTTATTGAGCCGCTGCCGACGTCGTAAAAGCGCATCAGCAGGTTTATCATTGTGGTCTTGCCGCAGCCTGTCGGACCGACTATGGCTGTGCGCTGACCCTTTTCAACGTGCAGGTCAAAGTGCTCGATAAGCGGTTTTTCGGGCGAATATGAAAAGCTGACATCGCTCACATCTACGCTGCCGTCAAAGTCGGTGATGACTTTGGAATTCTCGTCGGGACTTTCCTGCGGCTGTTCGATAAGCTCAAAGACTCTGTGAGCTGAGGCGAGTGCGCCCTGAAGCTCGGTGATAACGCCAGATATCTCGTTGAAAGGCTTGGTGTACTGGTTTGCGTAGGTCAGAAAGCTTGACAGCTGACCGACGGTTATGCCGCCCGAAAAGGCTGTGAATGCGCCGACGATTCCGACTCCCGTATAGACAAGACCGTTGACGAATCGGGTGGTCGGGTTTGTGAGGCTGGAAAAGAAGATAGCATTTACGCTGACATCGGAAAGCGCTTTATTTGCCTCTTCAAAACGCTCCTGCGCCTGCTGTTCATAGTCGAATGCGGCGACGGTCTTCTGCTCGCCCGTCATTTCTTCGACAAGGCTGGTCAGCTCGCCTCTTGCGACCGACTGCTTATGGAAAAGCTTATAGGTGTTGCGTGAGACGAATCGTGCGACGAACAGCGAAAGGGGAGTTATCAGCACGACGACGAGGGTTATTTTCAGGTTTATCGTCAGCATGAATATGAGCGTGCCGATTATCGTGCAAAGCCCTGTGAAAAGCTGCGCAAAGCCCATGAGCAAGCCGTCTGAGATCTGCTCGACATCGGTGATGACACGGCTGATGATATCGCCGTGCGGGTGCGAGTCGATATAAGAAAGCGGCAGTTTTTCGAGCTTTTTGAATGCATCGTTGCGCAGGTCACGCACGACGTTGAAGGTTATCTTGTTGGTGCACAGGGTCATCAGCCACTGGCAAAGCGCCGTCACGCCGACGAGCACGAGCAGACCTATGATTATCGGCACGAGCCTGTCAAAATCGACATCGCCCTTTGTGACGATGACATCGACGCCCTTGCCTATGAGTATCGGCGCATAGAGAGTTGCTGCGACGCTTATGAGTGCAAAGAGCATTGCCAATGCCAGCAGCGCTCTGTAAGGTTTTGCGTAGGCAAGCAGTTTGCCGAGCGTTTTGCCCGAGCTTGCTTTCTTTGCCGGGATACGTTCATCAGCCATACTGTGCCACCTCCTTTTCGGAGAGCTGGGACAGGCATATCTCCTTATAGACATCGCAGCTGCGGAACAGCTCGGCGTGAGTGCCGATGCCTGCGGTCTTTCCGTCCTCAAGGACGATTATCTTATCTGCATTGCGGATAGATGATATGCGCTGGGAGACGATGAAAACGGTCATGCCCTGCGTTTTTTCGGCGATAGCTTTGCGCAGTGCGGCATCGGTGACAAGGTCGAGCGCAGAGGCAGAGTCGTCAAGTATGAGTATCTCGGGTCTGCCGACGAGCGCACGGGCGATGGTCAATCTTTGCCGCTGACCGCCCGAGAGGTTTTTGCCCTGCTGGAGTATCTCAAAGTCGAGCCCGCCCTGTTTTTGTTCGACAAATTCCTTTGCCTGCGCTATTTCAAGCGCCTGCCAGATATCATCGTCGGTGGCGCTTTCGTCACGGAAGCGCATATTGTCACGCACGCTGCCTTTGAACAGCACGGCTTTCTGCGGAACGATGCCTATCTTGCTGCGCAGCTGTGCGAACGGGTAGGCTTTTACATCTGTGCCGTCAACAAGCACGCTGCCCGAGCTTGTATCGTAAAATCGTGGGATAAGATTTATCACGCTTGATTTGCCCGAGCCTGTACCGCCGATTATGCCGATAGTTTCGCCTTTTGCAGCGGTGAAAGTGATGCCCTCGAGGGTGTTTTCGCCTGCACCTGAATATGCGAAGCTGACATCACGGAACTCGACAGCGGGTGCTGCCGGGTCTGCGGTGACATCGGTATTGCCGTCGTCGGAGACTGTTGTGGTCACGTCAAAGACCTCGTTTATGCGTCCTGCGCAGGCGTACATCTTGGTGATGTTGGTCACGAGCAGGGCAACTGCGAGCAGTGCAAGCAGAATCTGATTCATATAGTTGAGCAGTGCGATGACCTCGCCCTGAGTGATGCTGCCCGAATCGACGGACTTGCCGCCGAACCAGAGTATCGCAGCTATCGCAAGGTTGACGAGCACATAGGTGGCAGGGTTCATCACGGCGGATATCTTTCCTGCGACTATCTGCATGCGGCGCAGCTGCTCGGCGTTTTTCTCAAACTCCTCCTGTTCGTCTTTCTGACGTGAAAAGGCTCTTATCACTCTTGTGCCGACGAGGTTTTCGGATGTCAGCAGATTGGTGCGGTCGAGCGTTTTCTGCACACGCTTATAGCGTGGGATAGTTGCGGACATTATCTTGTAGATAACGAATGCGAGCGCAGGCGATATCAGCAGAAATATCAGCGTGAGCTTTACCGATATGGTGAACGCCATTATCACCGAGCCGAGCACGATGAACGGCGAGCGCAGGAAAAGGCGCAGTATCATATTAACGCCCGTCTGCGCCTGATTGATGTCAGAGGTCATTCGGGTGACGAGGGTGTGGCTGCCGAGCTTGTCTATCTCGGTATAGGACAGCGTGCCGATGTGCTTGAAAAGCGCTGTGCGAAGCTCCTGACCGAAGCCGACAGAGGCTTTTGCTGCGAAATACTGCGCTGTCAGCGAGCAGGTCAGACCGAGCACGCCGAGCAGCACGAGCAAGCCGCCTCGCCACAGGATATATGATGCGTCCTCGTTTTTGATGCCCGTGTCGATGATATCCGCCATTATCAGCGGAACGGCAAGCTCAAAGCAAGCCTCTATCAGCTTGAACACAGGTCCGATGATGCTTTGCAGTTTATAATGTTTCAGATATTTTGCGAGTCTGAACAATTTTCTTTCTCCTTTGTGGTATTCTTATCGGGGAGAGTGGGTCGATAATTGGGAGAGTTCCTTTGTGGAGTGTTGTCCTCCGCTCCTTTTGGGGACTTTCAGTCATTTTTCGTTACAGGGGACCATTAGTTTTTTAAGTCCCCTGTGGCGAAAAATCATTAAAAGGTTTCTGAAAGGGGTCTGGGGAAAACTCTTCTCCAAAAGAGTTTTCCCCAGTTGTTGATCATTTCTTAAAGCTGAAAAATGCCTTTATCCTTGCCCACAGACCTTTCTTTTCGGGCTGTGGCTGCGGTATCGGCAATGGGTCGATAGGCGGTGCATACTGCACGGGTGCAGTCGGCTGCGGCGGCTGAACAGCCTGTTCAACGGGCGGTTCGGCGGCTTTCTGCGGCGCAGGCGGTGTCTGAACGACAGGCTCTGCGGCAGGCGCTTGCTGCGGTTCGGGAGCTTGCACAGGCTCAGCAGTCTGAACAGGCTGAGGTTCCGGCTCGGTGGCAGGCTTTGGTTCTTCCTGCGGCTCGGGCTGTTTTACCTCGGCGGCTGGCTCAGGTGTCTGCACAGGCTGTGGCTCGGGAACTTGCACTGTCTGCACAGGCTGTGCTGTGACTGCCTGCGGTGCTGCCTCGTATGCCATTGCGATGAACTTTTCCTGCGAGCAGCATTTTGCACTGCTGTCAACGGCTCTTTCATAGATGCCGTCGGAGTTCATGACTCTTGCCTTGACGTTATCGTGAAGCTGGATATCAAAGTATTCGAGAACACGCTGTTTTATCTGTGAATCGAGGATAGGCACGCCGACCTCGACACGCCTTGTGGTGTTTCGGGTCATATAGTCCGCACTGGAGATATAGACCTGCTTTCTCACGCCTGCGCCGAATATGTAGATTCTCGAATGTTCAAGGAATCTGCCGACGATGGAACGGATATGGATATTGTCGGTAACGTCCTTTACGCCTGCGATAAGGCAGGAGATGCCTCTGATGACAAGCTCAACTTTTACGCCCGCCTGCGAGCACTCGATGAGCTTGTCGATGATGACTTTATCGGTCAGCGAGTTGAGCTTTGCGCCGACATAGCCGTCACCGCCAGCTTTTGCAAGGGCTATCTCGTTATCCATAAATTCAAGAACTTTGTTCTGCAGGCACTTCGGTGCAACGAGCAGGGTCTTTGCGTCCTCGACAAGACTGCCCATGCTCAGCGCTCTGAACACCTCTGCGGCATCTTTTGCGATGTCACTGTTTGAGGTCATAAGGCAGAAATCGGTATAGAGCTTTGCGGTCTTTTCGTTATAGTTGCCTGTGCCGACCTGAACGGTATATTTAGCTTCGCCGTCCACGTTTCTTGTGATAAGGCAAAGCTTTGAATGCACTTTCATTTTCGGCGGTCCGTAGATAACGTGGCAGCCAGATTCTTCGAGCGCCTTTGACCAGCCGATGTTGTTTTCCTCGTCAAATCGTGCTCTCAGCTCGACGAGAACAACGACTTCCTTGCCGTTCTCGCTGGCTTTGCACAGCGCACGGATGACCTTGGAGTTCTTTGCGACACGGTAAAGTGTCATCTTTATCGAAACGACCTGCTTATCCTCGGCAGCTTCGCCGAGCAGTCTGATGAACGGGTCGATGGATTCATACGGATATGACAGGAACAGATCGTGCTCGTCTATCTGCTCGATCATCGGTCTGTCCGCATCGACGAACGGCGAACGCTGAGGCTCGAATTTCTCAAAGAACATTTTCTTTTTGTCCGATGCTTTGTCGAAAATATCGCCGACATATGAAAGGTCAAGCGGTGCTTTTTCAACGAACACCTGCTTTTTCGCAAGGTCGAGCCTTTCGCAGAGGATATCCTTTATCTCCTCGGAAAGCTGCTTTGACAGCTGCATACGAACAGGGCAGAGCCTTTTGCGCTTGCTTATCGCAACGGACACGTTCTGTCTGAAATCAAGCTCGGAGTCGTAGCTTTCGTCAACGTCTATATCTGCGTTTCGGGTGATGCGCATAAGCGCTTTTTCTTCTATCTTGTAGTTTTCAAATATCTCCTGTGCAAAGTGCGAGATTATGTCCTCGACCAGCACATAGCTGATTTCGCTGCCCTCGTCGTTCGGCAGAAAGACCACTCTTTTGAATTTATCGGTGCAGGATATGATGCCGAGCGACTTGCTGCCCTTTGCAGACAGCTTTGTGATGACATATATGGATTTATTCACAAGGAACGGGAACGGGTGGCGCTTATCAATGATGTTTGCATTGATGAACGGCTTTATCTCATAGGCATAGTAGCCCTCGATGAACTCCGCCTCGGCAGCATTGAGGCTTTTGACAGACTTGTGGTGTATGCCCTTTTGTTTCAGCTCTTTGGTGAGCGTTTCAAACGACTCGTCACGCACAGCGCCGAGCTCACGCACACGGCTGAATATCGCACTGAGCTGTTCTGACGGGCGCAGCTTTGTCTTGTTGTCTTTCTGGTCGTCATCGTCAAGCGATGCGTCATAGAGCGAGCCGACACGCACCATGAAAAATTCATCGAGATTGCTTGCATATATCGACTCGAACATCAGTCTTTCAAGCAGTGGGACTTTCTCGTCCTGTGCTTCTTCAAGCACACGCTCGTTGAATTTAAGCCACGAAAGCTCACGGTTGTCATATACCTTTTTGCCCATATCGTTCCCTCCTTTCCGAGCATTGTTGTATAGCTGGGGGAAACCCTTTTGAATGAAGGTCGAGAACGGCTTTGCCGTTCTCTTGGGAGTAACCGTGGTAACG
>CAMYUO010000042.1 GCA_947302065.1 uncultured Clostridia bacterium
CTCTTTCACGCTAAGCATTACAACGTCAACGTGCTTTGCAAGGATCTTGTTTGTCACGCCTGCGTAAGCGTTCTGCTCGTGCACAGCAGTCTTAATGCCCAGCTTAGCCGCAGCCCTTACCACAGGACCCGAGACGTATCCGCCCGTTCCGACTACAAGGTCGGGCTTGAAGTCCCTGATTATCTTCTTGCAGGTCTTGCCCGATTTCATCAGGTATCCGACCGCCTTGACGTTTCGCTTGATGTTTTTGGGGCTTATGTGCCTCTGAAAGCCCTCTATCTTCACAGGCTCAAACCTGTAACCAGCTTTTTTGACCAGCTCTGCCTCTATCTTATCGGGATTTCCCGCAAAGCAGAACTCCGTATCAGGATATTTATCCTTAATGATCTCTGCAATGGCGAGGGCAGGATTGACGTGTCCTGCTGTTCCGCCGCCGGCAAGCAGCACTCTGTACATAACAAACAGCTCCTGATGTTAAACTCATTTTTTCATATTAGCCTGACGTGAAATGTTCAGCAGTATGCCCATTTCCGCAAGCTGTATGAGCAGCGCCGTTCCGCCGTAGCTGAAAAACGGCAGCGATATTCCCGTATTCGGGAAAGCGTTGCAGGCAACCATGATGTTGAAAAACGCCTGTACGCCTATATGCATCGAGATGCCCGCAGCAACGAGCATACCGAATCTGTCCTTCGCATGTGTTGCGATATAGAATCCTCTGCCGACGAGCAGCACGAACAGCAGCACGACTACCATTGCGCCGACAAAGCCAAGCTCCTCGCAGACGATAGAGAACACGAAGTCGTTCTGCGACATCGGCAGGTAGAGGAATTTCTGTCTTGACTCACCGAAACCAAGTCCTGTCCAGCCGCCCGAGCCTATCGCCAGCAGCGACTGATAAGTCTGCCATGTCGAGCCCTGCGGGTCAGCCTCGGGGTTCTTCCAGCTCTGGATTCTGTCAGAGATGTATGAAAAGCCCGAACCGCCCGATATCATCTTGACCGCAAGAAAGATAAGTCCGCACAGTATGATGAACGCAACGAATCTCCAGAAAGTCTTTGCAGGCATTCCGCTTGCGAACATCATGCCAAGACCGATAAGGCCGACCAGCATTACTGCCGACATATGTCTTTGAAGAACAAGCACGCCTGCGCAGATGCCCATAATGATTATGAATGGGAAAACGCAGTACTTCCAGTTATTGAAATGCCGGAAATTTACCGCCATGATGTAGGCAAAGACCAATATGAATACGACCTTCAGCAGCTCAGACGGCTGGAACTGGATGAATCCGAAATCTATCCAGCGTCGTGCATTCGCTGTTTCCGTTCCGATGAACAGCGTGGCGACGCATATCAGAAAGACCAGTCCGAAGCTGATATAAGCCACATATCTGTTCTGAAAGAAATGATAGTCCACCACCGACAGCAGCAGCATCACAAAAACGCCGACCGCCGCAGCAGCGCCCTGTCTTTTGAGGTAATATGTGCCGTCGCCCATTTCAGAAAGGCTCCAGCCGTAAGATGCCGAGAACATCATTACCAGCCCGAACACTAAAAGCGCCATGACCAGCACGAAGAACGGCTTATCTATCTCTGTCACTATCAGCCGCAGGTTAAGATGCTTTCTTGCCTGAGCGACAGGAGTGCGGGCAGGCGGTCGGTCGTAATAATTGACCCTGCTCTGCTCTGTTTCTTTGCTTGCCAAGTCTCTTCCTCCCAAATACTCCACACTTTTGCATTTATATCAAATACTATTCCAATAATATTCCGTTTGCATAGATTATATACATAAACACGCCTATTGCGCCGAGAAGCGTGACTATCGCACTAATGCCGATTATCTTATAATCTCCCCAGCCTCGCTTGCTCAGATGCCCATGCAGCGTCAGGCCCTTGAACAAAAGCTGTTTTTTGTGCTTGAAGACCACAAATCCCAGCAGCGTGCATACGCCGTCGGCAATGAACACTATGCCGCCTGTGAGATATATCAGCGGCAGGTCGGTCGTCACGGTTATCAGTGCCGCCATCACGCCGAGGAACTTGCTGCCCGACCGCCCGAGGTACATTTTTGACGGGGAAAGACCCCAGAAAAGATACGCCGCACAGCAGCCGACCGTCACCACGGAAAGCAGCTGCGGAAGCACTGCCCACGGATAAAGCGAGCACGCACCTGCGCACGCCAGTGAAAACATCATCACCGTTGTGCCGCACAGCCCGTCGCATCCATAATCTGTCACTCCGCCCGGGCAATCGTGAAGTTCTGTTAAGTTTATTATACCAATCATAAGCGCCGCTGTCAATGGATAAAAAGTAAAACCTAACTCAATATTTCCCAGATGGAACGGCAGGAGCAGTTTTGTGCCCGCAGCGCCCGTTTTTACGGCTATAAATGAAAAACCAAGACACACAACGAACTCGATGAGTATGACCCATCGAGTTTTAAGTCCCGTGCCTCGTTTTGTCTGGTCGTGATAGTCCTGTGCGATGCCCAGCGCCGTTATCACCAGCACCACCGCACCGCAGCCGAGAACGGCTGTGATATTCAGCGTTCCCGCATTTTCAAGTTCGCCCTTGACTCCTCTGCCGATAAGACCTGCTGTCAGACCGAGCACCGCCGACATCAGCATAACGACACCGGCGAATTTCGGCTCAGAGCCGTCTTTTTTGAATCTGTCGCCGATATAAAGGTCGAACTTGCCTGTTTTTACCCGTCTGAAAAACGGGATAAGCAATCTGAAAAATATCATGCCTGCGGCAATTTCCGTCACAAGCACTACGCTTTGGATCTGCCAGTCCATTAAGCTGCTCTCCTTTTATCAGTTAAAGAGCGTTGAAAACTTCCTCGAGAGCCATTCCTCTGCTGCCTTTGAGCAGCACGGAATCTCCGCTTTCGAGCTTGCCTTTGAGGTAGACTGCAAGCTCATCTCTGTCCGAGAAATGCATACAGCGGTTCTTGTCAAAGCCGTTTTCAACAGCGCCGATTATGTAATTTCTCGCAAGCTCGCCGTAGCAATAAAGCCTGTCGGCGTTTGAATCGGCAACATACTTGCCGACTGTCTTATGGAACTCTGCGCTCTGTTCGCCCAGCTCCAGCATATCTGCGAGTATGCAGTATCTCATGCCGTCTGTCTCGACCTGGTCGAGCACGGAGATGCTTGAACGCATAGAATCGGGCGCAGCGTTGTAGCAGTCAACGACAAAGTTAATGCCGTTCTTGCGTGTTATGTTCTGGCGCAGACCCTCTGGTCTGAAGCTCTCGATACCCACAAGTATCGAATCTATCGGCACATCGAGCGCAATGCCCACGCAGAACGCTGCCAATGCGTTCTTTACGTTGTGTACGCCGATGCAGCTGAGCCTTGCGGGATAGATGCTGCCGCCGTAGCAGATATCAAAGCTGACACCGTTGTTCTTGTTGATTATATTCTTTGCATAGACGTCGCAGTTCTTGCTCTTGACGCTGTAATAATACACCTTGCGCAGACCGTGCACCTCGGCATTTGCGAGGAACTTGTCGTCCATGCTCAGCACCAGCGGTGCGCCCTGCTTTGCGCCGTCGAGTATCTCCAGCTTTGCCGCAAGGATATTTTCCTGCGAGCCAAGCTTTTCGATATGCGAAACGCCGATGTTGGTGATAACGCAAACCGTCGGCTTGCAGCACATCGACATACGGGATATCTCGCCTCTTGCGCTCATTCCCATCTCGATAACAGCTGCCTGTGTTTCACTGTCAAGCCCGAAAAGCGTTTTGGGCATACCTATCTCGTTGTTGAGATTGCCCTGTGTTTTGAGCGTTTTATATTTCTGTGCGACCACAAGAGCTATCATATCCTTTGTCGTGGTCTTTCCCACGCTGCCCGTAACTCCGACAAGCGGAATATCGAACTTGTCCCTGTAATAGCCTGCAAGATCGAGCAGAGCCTGCGCCGTCGAATCGACGATTATGCACCTTGCTCCCTCGACAGCCCTTTGCGTGATAACTGCCTCTGCGCCAAGCTCCATAGCCTTTGCGGCGTAGTCATGCCCGTCAAAGCGTTCGCCCTTGAGCGCAAGAAATACCGAGCCTTTGGTTATGGTACGGGTATCGGTCGAGATGCTGTCGATCATCACGTCCGCAGGATAGCCGAAGCTTCCCTTCACCGCCGCCACTATTTCAGACAGTTTCATCTGCTGCATACAGATCCACTCCTTGATCGAAAATTTGTCCTTTGCCTGCACGGGCAATGATCATCTGCCCTGCTTTGAAAGCTCCTCAAGAGCCTCAGCGACTACCTCACGCTCGTCAAAGTGTATCTTGACACCGCCGGCGAGTATCTGATAGTCCTCGTGTCCCTTGCCTGCGAGCACGATAATATCGTCTTTTTCGGCGTTATTTATCGCCCAGTGGATAGCCTCACGCCTGTCGCATATCTTGATATACGGCGTGGTTTTGCCCTCCAGCCCGACAAGGATATCCTTGATTATCTCCTCGGGATCTTCGTTTCTCGGGTTATCCGAGGTCACGATAAGAAAATCCGAATTGTCCGCCGCAGCCGCAGCCATTAGCGGGCGCTTTGTAGCATCTCTGTTTCCGCCGCAGCCGAAAAGGCATTTTACCTTGCCGACCGAGCATTCCTTTATCGCCTTGAGCACGTTAACGAGTGCATCGGGCGTATGTGCATAGTCGCAGATGACCGTGAAATCACGCTTTGTCGGCACTATCTCGGCTCTGCCTCTTACGCCGCCGACACCTGCGATAGCCTTTATCGTCTTGTCAACATCAAATCCGAGCGTTTCCATGCAGGCAATAACAGCCAGCGAGTTTGAAACATTGAACAGACCCGGCATCGGGAACACAACGTTACGCTTTTTCTGTCCGTCCGAGAACACGTACTTCACTCCGCTTGCGCAAAGCAGCACATCGTCTGCCATAAAATCGGCTTCAGAGCCGACAGAATACGTCTTTACGGGGCAATCGACCTCTTCGATATACCTTCTTCCGTATTCGTCATCGCAGTTGATGACAGCGGTGTCAGATATCTTGAAAAGCTCTTTCTTTGCGAGATAATAATTCTCCATCGTGCCGTGGACATCGAGGTGATCCTGCGTAAGATTGGTGAAAATACCGACCTTGTATCTGCACGCAGCGACACGCTTTTGCTCCAGACCCTGCGACGAGACCTCCATAACAGCGTACTCGCAGCCTGCCTCGACCATTTTGCTGAAAAGCTCGTAGAGATCGTAAGGCTCGGGAGTCGTCCTCGTTGTCGGATAGATGCTGTCGCCGATCTCGTTCTGGCAGGTGCCGATAAGCCCGACCTTGCAGCCCATAGATGACAGCAGTTTCTTAATCATCGTGGTGATGGTGGTCTTGCCGTTTGTGCCCGTAACGCCGATAAGTTTTATCTTGTTCTGCGGGTTGCCGAACCACGCAGCGCAGATGATCGGGTAGAGCGTTCTTGTATCCTCGACAACTATCTGGTTGTCAAGTCCGAGATCCCTCTCGCACACGATGACCGTACAGCCCTTTGCGATCATATCCTTTGCGGCATCGTGGCCGTCAAAAGTCTTTCCCTTTATGCACACGAACATCGTGCCCTGCTTTATCTCGCTTCTTGTATCGCTCGTGACTCCGCTTATCTCGCAATCGGGCAGCTTCACCTCGGCGATACCTTTCATCAATTCATACAGTTTCATTTTAGTCTTTCCCCTTGGGTCTGATTTTTTATCTTTGTGCTTTACTGTGATGCCACAGTGCTGCTTGCGAACGTTACCGTTATCGACGTTCCTATCGGGACTTTACGTCCTGCGATAGCCTGCTGGTCGCCCTGTGCAACAGCCTTTTCCTCGCTTGCACCCGAGCCTTGTGCGGTCAGGTTCAAGCCGTAGCTTGCAAGCAGTTCCTTAGCCTGCTGTCTTGTCAAGCCGTAAAGATTAGGTACTGTTACGGTATCCGGCTTCGTATCGTCCGTGCAGAGCACCACTGTTCCGCCCGTTTCGATAGAAACTCCCGTCGGATACTGTTTTACAACATTTTCGCCGCTTCCGATCACCTTGACAGTGAGTCCGAGGTTTTCGATCGTCTGCTTTGCGCTGTTTATCTTGTATGTCTGAACGTTCGGCACGGAAACCTGAAGCGTCTTGCGCTCCTCCTCGGTGTACTGCGGGAATATCTCCAGATAAGGCAGCATCTCGCTCATAACCTTAACGCAGATAGGCGCAGCGACCTGGCTTCCGTAATACTTATCGCCCGTCGGCTCATCGACCAGAACGAGCATTATCACCTGCGGGTCGTCTGCCGGCGCAAATGCGCAGTATGACGAAACATAAGTCGTACCGCTGGCATCTTCGTCGATCTTCTGCGACGTACCCGATTTTCCGCCTATGCGGTAGCCCTGGATGTAGCAGTTTCCGCTCTTCTCCGTCTGCACGACATTTTCGAGTATCTTTCTCATCTCGTCAGATGTATTTTTTGAAATGACCTGACGCTTTTTGATGACCTCGTTTTTCTTGACAACGTTTCCGTTTTCATCTGTTATCGTATCGACCACCTGCGGTGTGAGCAGGTTGCCGCCGTTGACTATCGCAGATGCGGCAGTTATCATCTGTATCGGTGTGAGCTTGTTTGTCTGACCGAAAGATGACGATGCCAGCTCGACAGGACCGATATTGCCTTTTCCGAGGGTGTTGTTGACCGTTATCGACATCGACTCGCCCGGCAGATCAATGCCCGTGAGATCTGTGAAGCCGAACGCATCGAGATAATCACAGAACTTATCGCCGCCCAGCGTAAGTCCTATCTGCACGAATGCAGGGTTGCACGAATGTGTCATAGCCGCCTGCAGATCCTGCATACCGTGGTCAACGAACGACCAGCAGCCGAACTCTCTGTCTGCGACCTTTATCTTGGTGTTGCAGCTGAAAGTATCTTTGAGGGTGATAGCGTTTTCTTCGAGTGCCGATGCACCCGTGAATATCTTAAATACAGAACCGGGGAAATATATCTCCGAAACTGCCTTGTTCTTCCACTGTGTAGACCACGCATCGAGCCTTGCCTTTTTGAACTCTTCCGAGTTCTCGTCCATGCCTGCGAGCGTCTTGGCAGTTGCCTTGTCGCTTATCTCGCCCGGCTCGTTGGGGTCATAGCTGTAATCCGTTGCCATTGCAAGCACCTGACCTGTTTTCGGGTTCATAACGATGCCTGCCGCTCTGTATTTCGGCTTATGCTCGGCAACAGCCTCTTTGAGCGCTTTTTCCAGCATAAACTGAATGTTCGAGTCTATGTTGAGGTTTACGTTGTAGCCGTTCTGTGCGCTGTATTCCTGCTTGTAGCGGTAAGGTATCTCTTTTCCGTCGCCGTCTCTTGCGGTGATTATCCTGCCGTCAACGCCCGACAGCTGTTCGTTGTAATACGACTCGATACCGTAGATGCCCTTGCCGTCGAAATCAGTATGACCGATAACGTTCGCCGCCAGCGAGTTCTGCGGATACATACGGTTTGTGCTCGGCTCGCATCTTACACCATCTATGTCAAGCTCGGTGAGCTTTTTCTCGATATCCGTCGAAAGCGACCTTTCAACGTCACGCTTGATGACCTTATACCGTGAGCTTTCGTCTGTCAGCGCTTTTCGCACCGTCGCAGTGTCCGTTGTCAGCTTCTGCGAAAGGAAATTCACCAGCTCGTCGAGTATCTCGCTGCCCTTTCTTGCTTTGTTCAGCTTTTCCCTGTATTCATTAAGCTGTTTTTCGTTTTTCTCCGTCTTTACAAGGTCCTCAAGTTCAGCCTTAACCTTGTCTTTTTTGTCAAGGAACTCTTTGAGCATTACGGGGTCACAGTATACCGTGTACACCGTTGCGCTCTGCGCCAGCACCGAGCCGTTCGCATCATAGATAGTTCCTCTTGATGCGTTAACGACAGTGCTCTGAAGCTGCTGTCCGTTTGCGAGCGCTTTCCAGTAGCCGCTTTCCAGCACAGCCACCTTGAACACCGAATAGACAATATAACCGACAATTATCGTTATCGGGACCAAAAGAATCAGATTGAGTCTTTGGCGCATCCTTGCGCTTGGTCTGTCTGTCATAAATTACTCCCTCTTACTACGCCGACCGTCCTTACTTAAACGTTTTCGTAACATCGAAAAATTTCGGCAACAATATAGAACAAGAAAGCCAGAAACAAAAACTATTGCTTCTAACTTTCCTCATAGCTATTTTATTCATCACAACCCGATATATTCCAGCATCGAGACGAACCAGTTCTTGATCCTGACGAATACGCTGCGGTCTTTCTGTTCGATGACGTTAGCCACCGCATCATTGTCCACCTCAACATACTCTATCTGGGATTTTTCAAGCTTGATAAGTCCCAGCTCGTTGCGGGCATACTCTTCGACCTTGGTCATGCTTGTTTTCTGAGCAAGCTCTGATTCAAGGCTGGTATTGCCGTCCTGAAGCTCATTGAGCTGGCTCTGCAGCTGAGTCTGCTCAGCACAAAGACCCGAGATCTGTACTTTCTCGTAGATCATAACGCAAAGCAGCGTGCATACGATAGTACAAAGTATCACGAATCTAATCGAAAAGAACTTCTTTTCGGCAGCTGTATTCTTTTTATGTTCGATCTCTCTGTCTACAACAGACACCTCGTCCTCAAACGAGTTATAGTCGTAGGCAAGATTATGGATCTTAGCCATAGTCAAGCACCTCTGTTTTTTACACAAGCTCTTCTTTCTCTCTCTCCGAGCCAAATGGTTTTTCCTTAAAGTTTTCTCTCTTTTTGATTTTTCTCTTTTAAAAAAATAATATCTCTTTTATCTCTCTGTATTTTCTATCTTTTCAATTATCCTCAGTTTTGCACTGTGGCTTCTGTTATTTACCGCAAGCTCTTCAGCGCTCGCCTCTACCGGTTTGCGTGTTATCATCTTTCCTCTCGGCTTTTTCCCGCACACGCAAACGGGAAAATCCGGCGGACAGGTACAGCCCGTACAGAAGCTTTTGAATCTTTGCTTCACGAGCCTGTCCTCAAGTGAATGGAACGAGATCACGCAAAGTCTTCCGCCTGTATTCAAGCAGTCGAAAGCCTTGTCCAGCGCCAGACTCAGATG
>CAMYUO010000043.1 GCA_947302065.1 uncultured Clostridia bacterium
GACCCGCCAGCCTTTTTTACGAGAAAAGGCTGGACCGAAAAACCTGTTATTATTGACAGGTAATTATAGTTTCAAAAGGAGATACAAATGAAATTACTTGCGATAGACGGAAACAGTATAATGAACAGGGCGTTTTACGGCATCAAGGCGCTGTCAAACTCCAAAGGTCAGTTCACCAACGCCATCACAGGCTTTATGAACATCTACCTCAAAGAGATATCTCAGGTGCAGCCCGACTGCGTGGCTGTGGCTTTTGACCTGCGTGCGCCGACATTCCGCCACAAGGCGAATGCCGATTACAAGGCAAACCGCAAGGGCATGCCCGATGAGCTTGCCCAGCAGATGCCCGTCATCAAGGAACTACTGACCGACATCGGCGTAAAGATAGTTGAGTGTGAGGGATATGAGGCGGACGACATTCTCGGAACGCTTTCAAAGGCGTGCGCTGACAGCGGCAACGAGTGTTTTATCCTCACGGGTGACCGTGACAGCTTTCAGCTCGTTTCCGACAGCGTCACCGTGCGCCTTGCAGGCACAAAAGAGACTAAGATCTACACGCCTGCACGCATCATGGAAGAGTACGGCGTTTCTCCCCGCCAGATGATAGAGGTCAAGGCGCTTATGGGCGACTCGTCAGACAACATCAAGGGCGTTTCGGGCATCGGCGAAAAGACGGCCCTGAGCCTTATACAGCAGGCAGGCAGTGTTGATGCGCTCTATGAGCAGCTTGCCGACATCAAGCTGACACCGTCTGTCCGTGCAAAGCTCGAAAACGGTCATCAGGACGCACTCGACAGCAGATTCCTTGCCGAGATATTCCTGCAGGTGCCTATCGACACCGACATCGAGAGCTACAAGCTCGGCGGCGGCGACAGGGAAAAGACCCGTGAGCTGCTTGCAGGTCTTGAGATGTTCAAGCTGCTTGAAAGGCTTGGCGGACAGGACGCTTTTTCGGGCGAACAGGTCGAGCCTGAAAAGAAAGTCAAGCTTTCCGACCTGCCGAAGATAAACGAAAAGGCGCTTGGAAGCGGCGATATTGCGGCGTTTGAACAGGCAGGAAAAATCGGTGTCGAGCTCAAAGGCGGCGTGCTGAAAGTCATCTGCGCAGACACTGTCTACACCACGCAGGACAAAGACCTTATCCTCTCGGTGCTCAGTTCGAAGTGCGCAAAATGCGCCTTTGAGGGCAAGAGCCTGCACGCTTTCGCATTTGCAGCCGATGCGCACGTTGAAAACCTTGTTTTCTGCTGTGACCTCGCAGGATACCTGCTCAACTCCCAGTCGAGCGCCTACACCGCTGAAAATCTGTGCCTCGCTTACAAGGTCGCTTACCGCAGCGACTGCGGCGAGAACGCAGACATCGCAAGCCTTCTTCCGCTGTGCGAGAACCTGCAAAAGCAGCTCGAACAGACGCAGATGTCCAAGCTTTACAACGAGATAGAGCTTCCGCTTTGCGAGGTGCTGGCGTCAATGGAGCACTATGGCGTAAAGGCAGATGCCGACGGCATAAGGGCTTTCGGTGCAGACCTCAAAGGCAAGATAGCCGAGCTTACACAGCAGATTTACGACTACGCAGGTGAGGAGTTCAACATCGCCTCGACCAAGCAGCTCGGAGCGATACTGTTTGAAAAGCTGGGTCTGCCTGCAAAGAAAAAGACCAAGAGCGGCTATTCCACAGGCGCAGAGGTGCTCGAGGAGCTTGAGAGCAAGCACCCGATAATCCCGCTGATACTTGAATACCGCACGCTGACAAAGCTCGACTCGACCTATGTTGAGGGACTGCTCAAACAGATAGGCGACGACGGGCGTGTACACTCGGTGTTCAAGCAGACAGAGACGAGGACGGGACGCATATCCTCGACCGAGCCGAATATGCAGAACATACCCGTGCGCAAGGAGATAGGGCGCAATATGCGCAAATTCTTTGTTGCAAAAGACGGCTATGAGCTTGTCGATGCCGATTATTCGCAGATAGAGCTGAGAGTGCTCGCCTGCGTGTGCGGCGACGAGAATATGCAGGAGGCTTTCCTCAGCGGAAAGGACATTCACCGTTCGACAGCGGCTCAGGTCTTTGATATGCCCGAGGACTTTGTTCCCGAAGAGATGCGCCGTGCCGCAAAGGCGGTAAACTTCGGCATCATCTACGGTATCGGTGCGTTCTCGCTGTCAAAGGACATCGGCGTCAGCATGAACGAGGCAAAGCAGTACATCAAGAACTATCTTGCAAACTACCCGAAGGTTTCGGAGTTTATGGACAAGACAGTTGATGACGGCATCAGAAACGGCTATGTTACGACCATTTTCGGCAGGCGCAGGTATATCCCCGAGCTTCATGCAACAAACAAGATGATGCAGGCGTTCGGCAAGCGTGCCGCAATGAACGCTCCCATTCAGGGTGCGGCGGCGGACATCATCAAGCTCGCAATGGTCAGGGTCTATAAGCGCATCGCCGAGGAAAAGCTCGACGCAAGACTGATACTGCAAGTACACGACGAGCTTATCCTTGAAGTTGCCGAGGCAGACACGCAAAAGGCAGAAAAACTGCTCAAAGAGGAAATGGAGAACGCTGTCAAGCTCGCCGTTCCTTTCACCGCCGACGTCCACAGCGGTCACAGCTGGTATGATGCAAAGGGCTGACCGCTGGGGGAAACCCTTTTGGAGAAGGGTTGTCCCCCAGACCCCCTTCCTAAACCTTTTAATGACTTTTCAGCAAAGGGAGATAGCTCCCTTTGCTGAAAAGTATTAAAGAGTTCAGAAAAGAGAGTTTGGAGAATAACACTCCCAAGAGAATACCCACAGAGACAGACCTCTAAATCACACAACGCAGCAAATCAATCCATAATCAACACAATACACAAGATAAATACAGCAGGGGAGAATATCGCAACACACCACAATCCACAGAAGAAAAGAGCGTGATGAGATGTTAACGATAGAGAACGAAGATTTTTACAAGCTGGTCGATTTTATCAAAGAACGATACGGTATCAATCTTACCGACAGAAAAGTGCTCGTGGAGAGCAGGCTTTCCAACTATGTGCTCGACCACGGCTTTGACAATTTTGCCGACTACCTCAATCTTGTTTATAACGACTCCACACAGCGTGAGGTCGCCAATATGATAAACCGTCTCACGACGAATCACACCTACTTTATGCGTGAGACAGCGCATTTTCAGCATATGATGGAGATCTTTCTGCCCTGGGCGGAAAAGAACATCAAGGACAGGACTCTTTGCATCTGGAGCGCAGGCTGTTCGTTCGGCAACGAGCCTTACAACATCGCAATGTGTCTTGATGAATATTTCGGCTTGCGCAAGTACCGCTGGGATCTCAAAATTCTTGCGACAGACATTTCTTTCAACGCCCTCAAGAGTGCATCGAACGGCGTTTATTCCGCATCTGCGCTTGAAAACATACCTGACAAATGGCGTGAAAAATACTTCTGCCGTGCAGATTTCGGCGATTACAAAGTTGTTGACGAGATCCGCAACAATGTCGTGTTCAAATATCATAACCTTATGGACGACATCACGTTCAAGCGCAATTTCCACCTGATATTCTGCCGCAACGTTATGATATATTTCAACGAAGAGACCAAGTCAAAGCTTTGCAGAAAGTTCTATCGTGCGACCGAGCCGGGCGGCTATCTGTACATAGGTCACGCAGAAAGCTCACCGGGCGATATGCCGTACCGCAAGATAGCCACAGCTGTTTACAAAAAGGACGGTGAGCCGAGATGATAAAAGTCAGCGGAAGAATACTCATTATCGCAGACGACCGCAAGTTCCTCGGCGGCATCGTCAGGATAATCGAAAAGACCACTGCCGCAGGTGTAAAACTCTCGGTCGAGAGCGTGCCTTTTGACCTCGCCGCAGTGAGCATAAAAAACAAAACACCCGATGCCATCATCATCGACGGCGACAGGTGGGAAAAGGAAAAGGTCGCAGATTATATCAGAAAGCTTATGCCCAAGTTTTTCAGACCCGTTATCGTCTGCACCGTACAGCACAACTCCAATTACGGCTTTATGAACGCAGGCGCAATGGACGTTATCCTCAAACCCGAGGAAGACGCCGAGCTGTTTTCGACAAGGATATGCCAGAGCCTTAACCGCCTGCTCAAAAAGACGGCGGACGAACTGCAAATGCGTGTCAGGATACAGACACGCAATCAGGGCTGCATAATCGCTATCGGCGGCTCGACAGGCAGCACACAGGCTCTGCCCGTGATACTTGAAAAGCTGCAGGGACAGGACGACCTGCCGCCTATCGTTGCGGTGCTGCATATGCCCGAGACATACACCGAGATATATGCCTCACAGCTTGACAAAACGACAAGCTTCGATGTTGTCGAGGCTCGCAGCGGGCTTTATCTCAAAAACAATATGGTCGTCATCGCCAAGGGCGGCGAGCATCTGAGAGTGTTTAACGACAAAGAGGGCTATTTCGTCACGTCTGAGCCGGGCGTTAAAGTCTCGGGTCACTGCCCGTCGGTCAACGTGCTGTTTGACTCTGTTGCATACTGCGGCAAGCACAAAGCTGTCGGTGTCATACTCACAGGCATGGGCTCTGACGGCGCAGCGGGACTGCTTAATATGAAAAAAATGGGCAGCTTCACCATCGGTCAGGACGAAGAAAGCAGCGTTGTTTACGGAATGCCGAGAGCCGCTTTTGAAAACGGCAGCGTCAGACGTCAGATGAGCCTTGAAAACATCGCAGGCGAGATAATGCTCGACCTCAAGATAATAAATAAGGAGAACAAGTGATATGGAAGCAGAGAAATACCTGATATTTTCTGTTGACGGACATATCTTTTCCGTGAACTTCAGATTTGTAAAACAGATAGTGCCGGCAAGCGAACCCGAGCGCATACCCGATTTTCCCGACTACGTTCCCGGCACGGTAAAGTATGAGGATAAATATATCCCCGTCATCGACCTGACAAGGCGTTTTCAGTACGGTGCAGGCGGCGTGAGGGAAAGAGACTGCTTTATCATCACAAGCAATATCGAGCATCAGGTGGCGCTGCTGGTGAATAATATCTATGGCTTTTCCGAGGTCAGCGAAGAGCAGATACAGCCTGCCGTAGAGCTTAACGAGCAGGCGTGCGCAAGGTTCCTTGTCGGCGAGTTCACCGACGAGCAGGGCAGGGAATGCCGAATCATCGACCCCGAAAAAGTCATCAAACTCGGCGACGAGATGATATTTGAGCAGTCGCAAACCGAACAAGAGCAGTAAAAAAGCGGAGCTTAGCTCCGCTTTTTCTATTTTAATTATATGTGGTTTACTGAGAGCAGTTCTTCTGAAAAGTGTTTCCTTTAACTCTCTCGGGACTCTTACTCATTTTTCGTTACAGGGGACCATTAGCTTTTCAAGTCCCCTGTGGCGAAAAATCAATAAAAGGTTTCTGAGGGGAGTTTGAGGGGAACTCTTCTCCAAAAGAGTTCCCCTCAATAGATCACTTATGATTAAAGTAGAAAATCGCCAGCTGGGTGCGGTCACGCAGGTCGAGTTTTTCGAGTATCTGCGAGAGATAATTGCGCACGGTGCCTTCGCTGAGAAACATCTCGGTCGAGATCTCCTTGTTGCTCAGTCCCTGAGCAACGAGCGTTGTCAGCTCCCATTCCTTTTCGGTCAAGCCGTAGCGTGCATAGTCAAACTCCTCTTTGCCGCCGATAAGCTCGGGCAGCCTGTTGATGACCTGCTCGCCGAAAACACGCTGACCGTTCATCACCGCCTGCAGCGCAGGCTCTATGCCGTTGAAATCCTGCTTTAAGATATATCCCTTTGCACCGATGTTGAGCGCCTTGACGATATATTCATCATCGGAAAACGTCGTTAAGTAAAGTATCTTTGCGTCCCTGTCCTCAGCGAGTATCTTTTCGCCAGCCTCAAGACCCGTCATGCCCTGCATACGTATGTCCATAAGCATGACATCGGGCTTGTGCTGCTTGTAAAGCTCGATAGCCTCTTCGCCGCTGTGACCCATCGCAGCAATCTCGATGCTGCCTGTGTTTTCAAGTATCGTTTTGAGTGACAAAGCAACCAGCTTGTCATCGTCTATAACAATTATCCTCATTTTATTCGTTCCTGTTCTTCATAATGCTTACAAAAATCTTGAATCCCGACTTGCTTGGTGTAATGTTGAGCACGCCGCCGAGTGAGCGCACCCTGTCGTGCATGTTTTCAAGCCCGATGCCGCCGCCCGAAATGTTCTCCGGGCATTCGCCGTTGTCGTCAATGCTCAGCGTGCACATCGCAGGATGCTCACGCACGATGATGTTGACACTGTCGCCGCTTGAATGCTTGATGATGTTGTTGACAGCCTCTTTGACTATCGCAATGAAACAGTATTTCACCTTGCCGTTTATGTGACCCTGTACATCATAATCAAAGTGTACCTTGTAATCCTCTTTCAAAGGCGAGATCGCATCGAGCAGACTGCTCTCAAGGTCAATGGAATCGTCGTGCAGGTCGTGAACACTCTTGCGGATAGATGTCATCGCCTCGTCAAGCGTTGATTTTACGCTGTCCAGAGGCTCTTTCAAGTTCTCGTCCTTGTTGATTATCTGTATCGCACCCATTTGCAGTATCGTTCTTGTGAGCATATGCCCGACGTTGTCGTGTATCTCACGGGCAATGCGGTTACGCTCCTTGAGCATCGCAAGGTGTATCTCGTTGTCCTGCGCCTCGATTATCTGCTCGTTTTTGCGGATAAGCTCGTTTGAAAACTCCACCGCATCGTCACGGGTAACAATCAGCTTGTTCGCAAGCTCCTGCGAACGCCTGCTGAGCATTTCTATCATCACCGCCGCACCGCAGAACGCTGTGACCATTACGACCATAGAGTATTTTCCGTCAACTGCATGCATTATAAGCGCCGCTGCCGCAGGAATTGCAAGCGGATAGAGCTTTCGCCGTGAGATGTCATAAGCCGAAAGCGGAATGAACATCGCAAAGCATGGGTGCGTAAAGCAGGCGGCAAGATATGCGCCTGTCAGCAGATACTGCGCCGCCTTGTTCTTTGCCACGGGCGTGATGCAGCCGACAGTCATCGCCGTCAGCAGTGCCACAACGGGCATCGCCGCAGCATAATCGGTATCTATCAGACAGGTGGAGCACACCAGAGTTATTATCAGTTTTTCTACCAGTTCAGATATTGTGTCCACCCCCGCTTTTTATTTTTCTCAACAAATATGATAGCACATTTATGCGTAAGTTGTCAATCGCAAAAGAATATTACATTTGTCATATCGCTTTGTTACTCTGTTCACTTACAATATGACAAACGGCGTGATATAATGTAGTTACAGTAAGAAAAACAAAACAAAAACTATGGGAGGAACAATTATGGCACAGACAGTAGTTAAGATCAACAATCTGGTGAAAAGATACAAGGAACTCATCGCAGTTGACCACTTCGATCTGGAGATAAAGCAGGGCGAGGTGTTCGGCTTGCTCGGACCTAACGGCTCGGGCAAAACGACAACGATAAACTGTCTGCTTTCACTGCTCGATTTTGACAAGGGCGAGATCGAGATCTTCGGCGAGAAGATGACCCCGACAAACTACGCTCTCAAAAAGCGCATCGGAGTTATCTCACAGAACGTTGCAGTCTACGACGAGCTGACAGTATACGAGAACATCGACTATTTCTGCGGACTTTACATCACCGACAAAGCTACAAGAAAGAAATACGTTGACGATGCGATAAAGTTCGTAGGGCTTGAGGATTTCCTCAAATTCAGACCCAAGAAGCTGTCGGGCGGTCTTCTGAGACGACTCAACATTGCCTGCGGCATCGCTCACAAGCCCGAGCTTATAATCCTCGACGAGCCGACCGTTGCAGTTGACCCGCAGAGCAGAAACAGGATACTCGAGGGCATACTTGAACTCAACGCACAGGGTGCTACTATTATATATACATCGCACTATATGGAAGAGGTCGAGCAGATATGCTCACGCATCGCAATAATGGACAAGGGCAAGAACATCGCACTCGGCACAAAGGCAGAGCTTAAAAAGATGATAAGAAACACCGAGACAGTCTCGATAGAAACAGCCGAGCCGGAAGACGAGATAATCGCAAAGATGAAAGATCTGCCTCACGTTTACGATGTGGACTACAAGGACGGAAAGATATTCGTTTACTGCTCCGGCGGCAAGCACAACCTCATCAGGATACTCGGAGTCCTGCAGGAAAAGGATATCCACTTCGGCAGAGTTTATTCCGAGCTTCCGACACTCAACGACGTGTTCCTTGAGATAACAGGCAAACAGCTCAGAGACAGCGAATAACGAGAGACAAAAAAGGAGAAACAGTATGTTCAGGCACAATTTCAAATATGACCTTATCACTTCACTGAGGGTCAAAGAAGTCATTCTCTGGCTCATCATATATCCGATAGCGCTGGGCACTTTCTTCAAGGTGGCTTTCGGTAATATCTACGATAACGACATCAGGTTCTCGACCGTCAAGACCGCCGTTGTTGTCACAAGCGAGGAAAACGGCAAAACTTTCAAACAGGTGGCTGACAAGATGGAGAATGAGGACGATGCGATGTTCTCTTTCGTCTACACCGATAAGGAAGACGCAATGAAACAGCTCGAGAAAGAGGACGTGCGAGGCGTGATCTTCGTTGACGACAAGCTTTCGCTGACGGTATCCTCAAACAGCCTCAAAAGCACGATGCTTGAAAAGTTCGTTGAAAAATACAACCTCAACGCAAAGATAATCGGCGACGCTGTAAAGAACGATCCTTCAAAGATAGAAGCGGTTTCAAAGACGCTCAGCGAGGAGCTTAGCACAGTAAAGACAGAGGCTCTTTCGGACGGCAACACGAATATGTATGACCAGTATTTCTACAACCTGCTCGCAATGGTCGCACTGTTCGGAACTATCACAGGTCTGCACGTTGCAACGCACAATCAGGGCAACCTTTCGGCACTCGGCGCAAGAAAGTGCATCTCACCCACACCAAAGAGCAAGACTATCCTCTCCTGTCTGTGCGCAACATTCGTTGTTCAGGCGATCTGCATGATCATCGCACTGACATTCATCATCCTGGTTCTGCGT
>CAMYUO010000044.1 GCA_947302065.1 uncultured Clostridia bacterium
CTTCGCACGCTGTTTTGTGTGTTGAACTTTTTCACTGCCTTGTTGAGCGTGTCGATATGCTCTTTTGTGATGCAGGTATAGTTCTCGCCGAGATGCGAAACGTCCATCGTGAAAATGTGAAAACAAAACGGCTCCGTCGTCTCGGTGCGCATCAGGATAGAAAGCGCACAGGTGAGCACCCCGTCAAACACTCCGTCGTTTCCGCAGAACAAAATATCGATCATTTACTCTTTCTCCCGTTTAATATATCTGATCTGTACATGGTCGGAATTTTCAGCCCTTTTGCACATAGTCTCGTAAACCTTTTTCCTCAGCTCTTTCCTGCGTGCCTTCAGAGGCTTATCCATATCGGGATAGAACGGTCCGTCGATATATGTGACTATTCTCGGGTGGGCGAAAAATCTTCTCTTGTGATATGTATTCGTAAAACAGTACACCGGCGCACCGAGCTTTGCAGGGTACGCAAAAGATGTATCAGGGAAATCTCTTATCTTTGTGTAGTAGGGCCAGATGTGCGCCTCGGGATAAACGACAACGCAGTGTCCCTGCGAGATACGTGTCTCGATGGCATCAATAAAGTTCTTGTATGCCTGCAGACCCTCGGGTATCGGCAGTGCGCCGAGCGACGGCGTTATCTTGCCCAGCACCGGCATCGACACGTTGTTTGCGTGCACAACGATATAATTGGTCTTTGGAAAGTTTATCATATTCGGGATAAACGGGTCTGCGATATCCTGCGTGTGATTGCCGAACATAAAATATCCGTCCTGCAAATGCTTTTTAAACTTGTGCCTTCCCTTTGTCCTGTGACCGAACACCAGCCTTATATACGCATAAGCTATAGGCGTCGCAACTATGCGGTACCAGAAAAAGTGCGTGAACTTTTTGAACTTAGATGTATGGATATAGACGTAGTCCTCATCAATGGTGCGCGGCGTTATCTGCGCGGTGGAGAACTCGTCATTGCGCTCGTCGGAATAATATATGACCTTTCGCTTGTCCATTATACCCACCCACCTTTTCAGCGTAATGACACTACTATATAAAATAATACCATAACGGCAGTGATATGTCAATATTCTTGACGCTTCGACATAAAAAAACACAAAAATTTACCGCACTTTTCCTTTGTTTTAAGCCCGAAATGACAAAACGCTCCAAAAAATGACAAAAGTTCATTTATCCGCCTGCGCACGAAGTGCATTTTTGTCAGAAAAAACGGCAAAAAAGTGATATGATATGATAGGTTTCAACATTGACATATCATATGAAATATGATAGAATACAACTGTGAATGAAGTGGAAAAACGAGTCTCTTTGCAGGCTCAAAAAAATAAAAAAAGGGAGAGGTCGATAATGGAAAAAATTATAGGCGGTATCAAGCGTGACTGCTACCCGCTGACACAGGCTCAGCTGGTGCATATGTACACGCTGAAATTCAGTCCTTCGGACGAGGTCGTAAACATCGGTACCGGTCAGTATTTTCAGAAAGAAATGAACGTTGCCGCATTGCGTGAGGCGCTCAACCGTGCAGTCGAAAGATGCGAATCTATGCGTCTGCGCCTGTGGAGAGACCCCGAAACGAACGAGATATGGCAGTATGTTATGCCGTATGAGAACCAGTATTTTGAGTATTATGACTTTTCGGCGTGGAAAGAGGAAAAGGCTCACGAGGTAATGCAGAAATGGACATCACAGCCGTTCGATACGTTCCGTGGTGCGCTGTCAAGGATAGTCATCGTTTCTATGCCCGACGGCTACAACGGCTATTATCTCAACGTGCATCACGTCTGCATGGACTCAGCATCGGTCATTGCCTTCACTAAAGATGTTATGCAGATATACTGCTATCTTATGTATGATATGCCTTATCCGTCACCGATGACGTCTTACATAGACTCCGTAAAGAAAGACCTTGAATACGAGGGAAGCAAGCGTCAGAAAAAGGATATGGATTTCTGGCACGCCGAGCTTGCAAAAGACGAGCCTATGTTCACGGACTTTACAGGTCCGGGCAGACAGCAGACTCTGCGTCAGGAAAAAGGAAATCCGGATCTGCGCTGGGGACTCCTGCCGACAAAGGACAGCGCAGGAAACACTATCGTTTATCCGCTCGATGTCGATTCGACAAACAAGATAATCGACTTTGCCAACGAGCACGACATACCTGTCAGCGTCGTTATCCTGCATGCGATAAGAACGGTGCTGAGCAAGTTCAACAACAACGAAAAGGACATAACTATCAGAGATTTCATCAGCAGACGTTCAACTATCCTGCATAAAAAATGCGGCGGTGTGCGCATGCACTGCCTGCCGCTGAGAACGATAATGGACACCGACACAACAGTTCTCGAATCAATGCGCATAATCAACGAGCAGCAGCAGAAAGTGTTCATGCACGCCGATTATTCGACGATGCGCTATTACTATGAGGAGAGAGTGCGCTACGGCGGCGACGACGGTGCGACATATCACAGCATCTCGTTCACCTATCAGCCTGCAAGCGCAAAGAGCCTTGTGCCGTATCTTAAAGGCATCGGCTTCAAGAGCCGCTGGTACTCATCGGGCAGACAGCCTCAGCCGTTCTACATCACGGCGATGCACCGTCCCGGGCGACGGCGGACTGAATTTCTATTTCGGTTACCAGTGCGAGAGCGCAACGCCCGAGGAGATAGAGTTCCTTTACTACTTTACGGGCAGAGTGCTGTTCCGCAGCATCGAAAACCCCGATAAAACTCTCAAAGAAATAATGGATATGGTTTAACAAGGAGTGCTTAGATATGATAGACAAGCTTAAAGAACTGATACCAAACTATGTTGAGGTGGACGAATCTGCCGTTACCGACGGCGCAAGATTTGCAGAGGACCTCGGCTTCAACTCATACGATTTTATGTGCATGCTCGGCGACATCGAGGACGAGCTCGATATCGAGATAGAGGAAAACGAGGCATTCAAGAACAAGACTGTCGGCGAGCTGGCAGGCTATCTCGAAGGGCTGAAAAATGGATAGGATACAGATAATAAAGCAGCTTGTGTACTCGGCAGACGAGCGTTTCGGCGACGAGCCGTTCATTCGTGAGTATGCACACAAGCAGTTCACCGACACCAGCTTCCGCACGTTCAGACAGCGCTGCGACAGCCTTGCCGTGTGGATACAGGAAAGATTCCCCGAGGGCGTACACGCTGCACTCATCGGCTCGACCGACAGCGCATATCTGACTGCGTGGTTCGGCATCCAGTGCGCATGCAGCGTGAGCGTTCCGCTTGACGTTGCAAACAGCGCCGAGAAAATTGCCGACGAGATAAACCGTTCGGACAGCGAGATGCTTTTCCTCGACGAGCGCCACACCGCAGACATAGCATTTTTCAAAGAGCACTGCCCCGAGGTCAAATACTATATCCAGCTGCATCAGCCGAGCGAGGACACGCTTTTCCTCGGCGACCTGCTCTCGATATATGAAGACCAGAAGCCGACAGGCATGCCAAAACCCGATGACCTTGCAGCGATACTTTTCACATCGGGAACAACAGGACAGAGCAAGGGCGTTATGCTGCGCAACTCGAATCTTATGGACAACACCACCTGCGAGCCGGATCAGGATTTCCACGGCAACAAGCGCATGACCGTGCTGCCTGTTCACCACGTTTTCTGTTTCACCTGCGATATACTCTGCAGCCTGTGGTACGGCAGAACGCTGTGCGTCAACGACTCGCTGATGAGAGTGATGAAAAATCTCAAGATATTCCAGCCGAAAGATGTAACGTTCGTGCCGATGATAGCGGCGTCTATCCTCAAGCGCATGCAGCAGATGGCGGAGAAAAACCCCGACAAGCCTGCTGTCGGCAAGGAAGTTTTCGGAGAGGATTTCAGCGTTATCTACTCAGGCGGCGCTTATCTGAGTCCCGATATCATCAAGGGATACAAGCAGTTCGGCATCGAGATAGCACAGGGCTACGGAATGACCGAGTGTTCACCGAGAATATGCACGGGCGTTAAGTTCAGCCCGCAGCCCGAATCGGTCGGCAGGGTCGTGCCCGGGTGCGAGGTCAGGATAGTTGACGGCGAGATATGGGTGAAAAGCCCGTCTGTTATGCAGGGATATTACAAAAACCCGACCGAGACAGCCAACTCGCTGACAGATGACGGCTGGCTCAGAACAGGCGACCTCGGGTATCTCAACGACGGATATCTTTACATCACAGGCCGCAAGAAAAATCTCATCATACTTGAAAACGGCGAGAACGTCTCGCCCGAGGAGATAGAGAACAAATTCGTAACATTCGAGCCTATCAAGGAAATGGTCGTTTTTGAAAGCGAGCACACTATCGCAGCCGAGATTTTCCCTGACCCCGAGTATCCATCAGAGGACATCAGGGCAGTGATACAGGCGCACATCGACAGCGTCAACGACACTTTCCCGCCCGCAAAGCGCATAGTCAAGGTCTTTTACCGTGACTGCGAGTTTGAAAAGACCGCATCGAAAAAGATACTGCGTTCAAGCGTGCTCAACGCATAGAAGATACAGCCATGGCATCAGCGGCATGACCGCATTGGTGCTGTGGCTTTTGATTTTCCTGTGCTGTCGGAAAACTGATGCGGAAATGTTATTATTGCACTTGATTTATTCATTTAAAAGTTGTATAATTAGTAAAATACATCTTACAATATTATTAACAAAATTAACAAACGGAGTGATGATATGCCAAACCCAAGCGAGTCCCCGAATATCGTCAGGCTGATACCCAAGCGGCGAACAGGCTTGAAAAAGCTGCTGTTCAGCCGTGTGGGATTTTTCCTGCTGCTCATTCTCGTGCAGCTCGTCGTGCTGTGGTTCATATATGAGTTCCTGATAGAGATAGAATGGCTTGCGCTGTTCCAGAGCATGTTCCTGCTGGCGATGCTGTTTTATCTTTTCAACACCGATATGGACTCGAGCGCAAAGCTGACATGGTGCGGACTGTTCATGTTCTTCCCCGTGCCGACGGCGCTTCTGCTGCTGTTTTCACAGCTCGATGTCGGACACCGCAAGGAAAAGCGCCGATACAGCGAGATGCTCAGCGCATCAAGAAAAATGCTCACGCAGAACAAGCTCACAATCGTCAAGCAGGAGCTGACCGACTCGGGCACGAGCGACCTCTGCTTTTATCTCAACCGCACAGGGCGCTTCCCTATCTATGAGAACACCGAGGTCAGATTCTTCCCGCTGGGCGAGGATAAATACGCTGCGATGATACCCCAGCTCAAAGCCGCAGAAAAGTTTATCTTTCTTGAATACTTCATCATCGACGAGGGACTTATGTGGGGAAATATCCTCAATATCCTCATCGACAAAGCAGCTCACGGCGTTGATGTGCGTGTTATGTATGACGGAATGTGCGAGATATCGACGCTGACGCACGACTATCCACGGCTGCTCGCACAGCACGGCATAAAGTGCAAACCGTTCTCACGCATAAGACCGTTCATCTCGACATCTTACAACTACCGTGACCACAGAAAGATACTCGTCATCGACGGCAAGGTCGCATTCAACGGCGGCGTAAACCTCGCAGACGAATACATAAACCACATCGACCGTTTCGGTCACTGGAAGGACACGGCGATAATGCTCAAAGGCGAGGCTGTGCAGAGCTTCACGCGGATGTTTCTGCAGATGTGGAACATGACCGAGGCGCAGCCGACATGGGACGAATGCCAGCTGCTCATTCCTGCGAACAGGACAGACGGCTTTGTGATGCCCTACTGCGATGCGCCGCTTGACGGCGAAAGGGTCGGCGAGAACGTCTATATCGACATACTCTACCGCTCTATCAGCTATGTGCATATCATGACACCGTATCTTATCCTCGACAACGAGCTTGAGGTCGCACTCAAATACGCCGCAAAGCGAGGCGTTGAGGTCAAGATAATCCTGCCGGGAATTCCCGACAAAAAATCTGCATATTCGCTTGCGAAAAAACATTACCGTTCGCTCATCGACGCAGGCGTGCAGATATACGAATACACACCGGGCTTTGTTCACGCAAAGATATTTGTCAGCGACAACGAAAAGGCTGTCGTCGGCACGATAAATCTCGACTACCGCAGCCTTTATCACCACTTTGAATGTGCAACTTATCTCTACCGCACAGGCTGCATCAGCGAGATAGAGAGCGATTTTCAAAGCACACTGCAAAAATGCCGCCGTGTGACAAAAGAGACGATAAAAGCCGAAAAGCTGTCGCTGAAAATACGAGGCAGCATACTCAAGCTTTTCGCACCGCTAATGTAAACCGAGATAAAAAACGAAAAAAGGAGTGATACTATGAAGCTTAAAAAGAGACTTGCAGCGCTCGCTGTGAGCGCAGTAATGGTGATAACGATGCTGCCGTCGGCAGTATTTGCCCACGAAGGAAAATACAAAATATACAAGGGCAGCTTCACCTATTACGACAACGACACCAGCCGTGACGAACAGGGCACATTCTATTACAGCGACAGCTATTTCGCCCAGCCCGGAACACAGATGAACGAGCATCTGCGCACGCTGTCGACGTGCGTCTCTGTCGGCGCAAACGGCGAAAAGACAGAAATGCTTGCAAAAATGGGCTTTGGCAAAGCAGCGCAGTACGATATGGACACACCGGGCGCTGACACCATCGGCACCGTTATCGCCAGCAAAAAGACCACTGACGGCGACAACCTTATCGTAGTTTACCTGCGCGGAACAGGCTACGGTTCCGAATGGATAAGCAATCTCACCGTCGGCGAAAGCGGCGATGCAGAGGGCTTTGCAAAATCCGCAAAGAAGGTCTATGACAGGATAATCGCCTACGAAAAGACAAACGGCCTCAAGGGCGCAAAGATCTGGATAACAGGCTTCAGCCGTGCAGGCGCTGTTGCAGATATGACAGGCAAGCTCGTGAACGAGAACCTTTCAGAGTTTGGCATAACCGAAAACGATCTTTACGATTACGCTTTCGCAGTCCCCAGAGCAAGCGCCATCAACTGCGGTTATAAGAATATCCACGATGTCGTTAATTCAAATGACCTCATCCCGAGACTCATGCCTGCGGCGTGGGGCATCGGCAGAGCAGGTACGCAGGAGCTTTTCAGTATCGGAAATACGACGGTGCAGCCAAAGAAGCTCAACATAATGGGCGGCGATCTCATCAGCGACAAAATGGTGCAGGATATAGACCCCGAAACAGGCAGATACGGTCCTCTGCACCCGGCTGATCCCATCAGCACCGCCGAGCATCTCGACAAGCTGGCGGATCTGCTCGGAAAGAACATCACCAGAGAGAATTTCGACTCGGCAAGAGAGGTGCTCCCGCCGTTTGTCAGCGAACTCGTTCAGGGCGCAATACACGGCGGCAGCGAGCTTATGACGTTCATCAAGAACACTTTCGCAGGTATTACCAAGGATATGACAGCACTGCAGTATATCCTCATTCTGCTCGCAGCAAACGAGGATTCGGAGGAGTATCAGAGCGCCCTCACAGCGTTCAATTATATTATCGCAGAAAAGATAGAATCTTCACCCGACAAGGATAAGCTCTCACCCGAACTTGTCAAGCTGACAAAAGACGCTCTGCCTGTTGTCATCAAGGTGTTCCTGCCCGCATTAAGATATGATTTCATAAGGAACCAGGGCGAAACGCTCGTAACATTCATCGGCAACGCATCGGATATTATCTACAACCACTACCCATCGACATACTACAGAAACCTTATCAAGTATGACAGCTACTACACCGAAAAGGGCGATGTAGATGCCGGCACGATGCGCTATTTCGGCAAGGAATACTCCGGCAGCGATCCCGATACAATCAGGCAGCTCAATCTGCTCGATGCAGATAAGGATATCGGACTGCTCAAAAACGGGTACGACGTTGAATACAAAATGACCTATGCGGGCATCTACGACAGCGACATCACACCCGAGGACAGAGCGGCAGTCGAGACAGCTATCGGCGCAAAGCCCGATATTGATATCTTCGTCAACACCTACATCACACGCTCGCAGACATTCGGCACAGCCGAAAGGATAGAACTTGACGGCACAGTTGAGGCATCGTTCAAGTGTCTGCCGAGCGAGACCGAAAGGCTCTATCACAACGGAAATTACTATTTTGTATATTACAAAGACGGGCAGGCACAGATAGCCGATGCCACGTTCACGCTCAGAGATGACGGTATCCTTGCAGTTGAATACAAGAGCATCGCCCGTGGAAACTACGCACTTTGCTACGTCAGCACTGCTCCGAAGGAAAGCATGCGCATCTACGGCAATAACAGATATGAAACTTCGACCAAGGCAGCCGACCAGCTGCTCAAAGAACAGGGCAGAAAAACATTCAAGTCGGTCATCGTCGCATCGGGCAAGGATTACCCCGACGCACTTTCGGCTGCATATCTTGCAAAGGTCAAGGACGCACCTATCCTGCTGACAGATGACAACCATCTTCTTGATACGGTATTCTACATATCTGCACATTGCGATATGGGCACTGATGTTTACGTTATCGGCGGCGAAGGCGCAGTCAGCGGAAGACTTGACAAGCTGCTGACCTCAATGACCGACAAGCCTATGAACGTTATCCGCCTTGCAGGCAAGAACAGATATCAGACAAATATCGAGGTGCTCAAAGCCGCAGGCGTTACGAACGAGCAAATGCTCATCGCTTCCGGTGCAAGCTACGCTGACGCTATCAGCGCATCGGCTGTCGGCAAACCGCTGCTTCTTGCTGCGGCAAGCGGACTGACCAAGGAGCAGACAGAGTATCTTGCGACTCTCTCGACCGAAAAGGCAACTATCATCGGCGGCACAGCGGCTGTCACACAGAAAGTCGAGAACCAGCTCAAAGGCATCTTCAGGACGACCGAGCGCATCGGCGGAAAAAACAGATACGAAACATCAGCAAACATCGCAAAGAAGTTCTTTGTCAAGTCGTTCACCGTTGTGCTCGCATACGGCGGCAGCTTCCCCGACGGTCTGTCGGGCGCACCGCTTGCAATGCGCTACGAAGCTCCAATGGTGCTTGTTGCAGACACCAACTACTCATATGCAAAGAAATATGCCGAGTCGG
>CAMYUO010000045.1 GCA_947302065.1 uncultured Clostridia bacterium
CAGCCCGAGAAGTGACGGAACAGGCTTGAAATCATAACCGATAATGCTGCCGCCGGAAAGCTTAGACAGTAAATATTCGCAGCCCACTGCAAGCGCAGCATTGAACGGGAGCATCACGAGCAGCTCGGCGAATATCGCCTTTATTCCGGATCTTCTCGACCTGTTGAAACAAAGCTCCATACCGTGTACCTTCACAACGGTGCCGATAACACTCACGAGTGTGTAAACGCACACAAACGCCGTGACCATGTTGCTCATATCGTTATCTACCTTTTCTCCCCTGAATATCACGAACAGTATGCCGAGCAGGCAAACGATACCTGCACAGACCGCCGTAACTATGATAAGCTTCTTTTTGAGGTCATGTCTGAACATATGCCTCGTTAAATCATTCTTCATGTCTGCTCCCCCTTTAATGTACAGCTTTTACCGACATCAGCTCAATAGTGTGCGACTTTGTCATTCTCCACTGAGCGATCAGCATCAGCACTATCAGCACCGGCACAGCGAACATCGCAGCGAGTTTGAGCCTCAGCAATGCAAACACGCTGAATGCCGTGCTTGTCAGACCTATCGGAAGTATCAGCGCAAGCACAAGCTTTCCGCCGCGGTATCTTGCCAGCACCTGCACCAGCAGCGTGCCCAAGATCGATCCCAAAAAGACGAGCAAAAGCACAGCGGGCAGGTTCTGACCCAGACTGCTTGTCGATCTGCCCGACAGCGAAAGGTCAAACATCGTATCCCTGAATTTTTCCGAAAGGAACTCGTACTTGTCCTTGCTCAGCTCTGAAAACAGCAGTCCTGTGAAAATCTGTCCAACAAGGAATATTCCCGTGATCATCACAGTGAACAGTGCCTCACTGATAATGTTTGCGATGCCGAGATGCTTTCTTGTCACACTCATCTGCACAGATGTCATATACATCTGCGAATACATCGCTGCGCCGAATCCGAACGCACCGCCTATCATCATCAGAAGTGCCGGCTGGAACAGATCTATCTTGCCCTTGTCCTCTGCGGTCAGCACTCCGTGATCTTTTATCATCTCGTCGATCTCCTGCTTGGCGTCCTGATAGGTTATAAACCTGAAAACAGTGATGATACACAGCAGCATAAGAGCTGTTCCGACCAGGGTGCCAACTGTCAGATGCGTTTTCAGCAATTTCTTTATATACATTCTTTGTTATCCCCCTATGTATTGGTCGTTCGTCATCTGGATAAACAGGCTCTGCAGGCTCGCTTTTGATATCTCAAGACCCTGAGGAACGTTCTCGGGCTTGCCCTTTACATATGCGGACTTGATGCCGCCGACAACGCTGCTGCCGATGACGTGCTTTCCTGCCGTGTATCTGTCAACAAGCTCTGCTGCACCTGTTACCGTGTAAGAGCCTGCCATAATGCTTTCGGTGTCATCTGATACGATGAGCCTGCCCTTGTCAATGATTATCGCTCTTTCTATGATGCTTGCGCACTCGTCGATGAGGTGCGTCGAGATTATGTATGTGCTGCCCGTCTCGGTATAGCGCTCGATAAGCTCCTTGTAGAACAGCTCTCTGTGGTTTGCATCAAGACCCAGCACAGGCTCGTCAAAGAACACATAGTCCGCACCCGATGCAAGCGCAAGGATAAGCTTTGAGATGCTCGAATAACCCGTCGAAAGACCAACGAGCTTTTTGTTGATATCAAGCTCGAACTTTGCAGCAAGCCCGAGCGCATACTGCTCGTCAAAATCCGGGTAAAACTCCTTTGTCAGCTTGACTGCCTGCTTGAACTTCTTGCTCATCGGCAGCAGGTTGTGCTCGCTCATCGTGAACACCTTGCGCAGTGCCGAATCGTTCTCAACAGACGGCTCACCGTCTATGAATATCTCGCCCGATGTCGCAAAAATGCGGTTTGAGATAAGGTTTACCATTGTCGATTTGCCTGCGCCGTTGCGCCCGAGCAGACCGTATATCTTTCCGTATTCTATCGTCAGCGAAACGTCATTGAGCGCTGCGGTATCCTTATAGTATTTTGTGAGATTCTTAAGCTCTATCCCTCTCATTTTACTTATCCCCTTTCGATCATTTCAACTATATTTTTTTTTGTAAGTCCGAGTTTTTGCGCTTCATCGAGCATTTTCTGTATATACTGCTCGAAGAAGTCCGACTGTCTTTCCTTTTTGAGCTTTTCGACTGCTCCCTCTGATACAAACATACCCAATCCCCTTTTCTTATAGATGATACCCTTGTCGACAAGCATATTAACGCCCTTGAGCGCCGTTGCAGGATTTATTTTCAGCTGCACCGACATCTCTGTCGTCGAGGGTATCTGCTCCCCTTCTTTTATGGCTCCCGAAATTATACTGTCGCTCAGCCAATCCGCAAGCTGCGCAAAGATCGGCTTTTCGCTCTCAAAGTTTATCTGCATTACCTGTCCTCCTTTTGTGTCATCTGCTTTCTTTTGTTCTGCTTTTTTATCTGCTCTTATTTCTCTTGAATATGCAAACTATGCTTTTTGATGAACCATAACTCTGGTTTGTGGAAGTACAACTTACCAGCTCCCATCCCTCATTGCCAAGATAATTGAAATGGCTTTCAAGTCGATTTGGCTCAACGTTTCCGCCAAAAAAACCTTTTGTATCATACACGACCACTTTATACTCGAAAACATCCATATCTGATCCCCCCTGCAAATTTTGTTCTGCTTAAATACAAATCTTTTTCTCCGACACAGCCCCGTTCGCTCATCACCCGGCGGTTAGTTTGTTAGTCGGTTAGTTACCTCTGTAACTAACCATAACACTAAACAGTCAATTTGTCAAGTCTTTTTTCGATATTTTTTTAAATATTTTTTCAGTGCTCTCTCAAAACGGCGTATCTGCGCCGAAATCTGCACATTAAAAAATCATCGGCAAGATGTCTTACCGATGATATAGTTAGTTATTCGGTTAGTTACTCGATCCATCTGCACCGCACGGTGAAACGCTCGCTGCCAGAAAAATTGCAGGTATAAAGCGACAGCTCATAATTGCTTTCCACCATATCGGTCACATCGGACGGCTTGAGCATCTCGGTCTCCTCGACCCTGTAAGTGTAAGTCTCACCGTTCATGTTGGTAAACTGCACGGTGTCCTTGTTTTTGAGCTGCTTTAGCTTTTCAAAGCCGCTGGGGAAATTATGCCCTGCGACAACGAGGTCGTCAGTTTCGAGCGAGCCGTAATAGCGGCAGGGCGCAATATTCAGGTTATAGTCGCTGTAAGTATTGATGACAGGCATTTTCAGGTCTATCGAAGGGATAGTCAGATAGCCAATGCAGTCGTTTCCGTCGACCTCGACCACGGGCATATGCTTTTTTGTCGCTTCAATGGCAGGTGCCGACGAACTGTCTTTTGCAGACGAAACGTCCTTTTCGCCCTGTGCGATAGCGCTTTCCACCTGCTGTTCAAGCTTGTCAGCCGATTTTTTAGCCTCATTGCTCTGGTCATAGTTGTACCACACCAGCGCCGCACATCCTGCTATCATCAGCACGCCTATGATTATCAGCGCCGTCGAGATATGCTTTGTGTGCTTACTCATCCCGTTTCTTCTTTCCGCAGCGCAGTATCACTCCTGCTGTGATAAGCACAAGACCGCCAACAGCAAGCACAGGTATCGGCCATTTCAGCTGTCCTGTCGGTATGAGCGAACGGGTGTTGTATATCGTATAGGTGTTGCCGTCTTTTGAATAAGTGACCGTGTATTCCGCAGGGACTTTTTCCTCCCTGACAGTCCACGTCTTTGAGCGGTCAAGGTCTTTCCAGACGTTCTGCCAGCCGTTTTCATCGCTCAGCACGGCAGTATCATATACCTGTCCGTCGCACAAAAGCTCAGCAGTTATGCTCTCGGGTCTGTTCTTTCCGTCATCGTTCCATATCTTTCTGACCGTTATGTCATATGTTCTGTCGCCGCTGCTCTCTTTGAATTTCGGCTTGGCAATGAGGTTGTATTCCCATTTTCCGTCGTTATCATAAGGCAGCACCGCAAGGAACGGCAAAAAGCGCTCATACGAACCGTTTCCCTTTGTTTCGGAAATAAGATAAACGCCTGCTGTCAGACCGTCAAACTGTGTCCTGCCCGTGTCGTCGGTGTACTTCGTTTCGCCGCTGATCCTGTGATCGAGTGCAAACTGGAACAGCTTTTTCGCCGTATCGAGTGACTTTATATCGTCAAGCGTCTTTGCATAGTCCGCAAAGCTGCCAACGCAGCTGTATCTAATCTTACCGTCAACAAACTCAGCATCTGCAACACGGTAAAGCGTAACATCCGCATTTTCGACAGGTCTTTTGTCATCCTCGCTTTCGAGCACGATGCCGATAACACCCTTTTCATTCAGGTCTGGCTCGTCGGCTGCGGCTGCGCAAATACTTGCGGGCATGGCAATAAGAAGTGCCATCAGCAGCATGAAACTCAAAAATATTCTATTGTGTTTCTTCACTTCCGCCCGCCTCCTTTGCGAGTTTTTTCTTTTTCTTTGATATATGATCCCTGACCAGCACGAACACCAGCGCCGCAACGAGCATCGGCACGGCAACTATCGGTGTCACAACGAGAGGGTCGATGCGGAATGCCTCATTCTTTACAAATATGCCCGGCTTTTCCTCTGCGGTCTCAACTCTCACGCCTCTTAAAAGCAGCCTGTGCGAATTGATGCCGTAAGGTGTGCAGGTCATAAGCGTGCAGTAATCCTTGCCGCTTTCTATCTGCAAGTCTTCCGTTTCGGACGGCTTAACAGTCTTTATCCGGTCTATGCGATATGTGAGCTTCTGATCGAGAACGGTGATAGTGAATTCATCACCGACCTCAAGCTCATCAAGGTCTGTAAACAGCTTTGCGCTGGGCAGACCTCTGTGACCCGAAAGGACACAGTGTGTGGATGCTCCGCCTATCGGCAGGCTCGTGCCCTCAAGGTGACCTGCGCCTGCGCTGAGCACGGAATCATCGACCGTGTGATATATAGGCAGCTCGACACCTATCCTGTCGATGTCGATATAGCCCATTATGCCTGTGCCGGTGATGTCGAGCGTAGTATCGTAGCCCTTGACGAGCTCAGGGTTATAAAATGCAGATGATGTCTCTCCAAGGCGCTTGTTATAGTCCTGCGCCTGTGCAAACATGCTGTCTATCCTGTCGCTGCTCGTGTTTTCAAGCTTGTCGTTATACTCGCTGATGACATTTGATGCATTTTTCTGATTGATGTAGTTGCTGATCGCAGGATACAGCAGCACGGACAGTCCAACGATAAACATAACAATTATCAAAACCGTTGTCAGATGCTTTCTCATTGGATTCTCCCTGCCGCAATATCATAAGGCGGAGAGGAGAGGTCATCCTCTCCGCCCGTTGATACCAAAAAACTTCAAGATATTGCTTTTATCATTTCTCTTCTTTGTTTCTCATTCTGATCTTTGTTATCAGCAGTGCGCCTGCGCAAACTATGAGCAGTCCGCCGACAACGTAGAAGATAGTCGTACCCATGCCGCCTGTGCCAGGAAGGATAACGCCCTTGTTGTTCTCAACGGTAAGTTCCTTTACGAACGTACCATCGATAAGCGTAGTGACATCAGCAAGGTCATCAACAGATGTGCCGACTTTCCAGCCCGGTTCTGTGAGCGTAGACTCTGCATCGATAACAACTGTGAATTCTGTTGTGAGAAGATTATAATCCTGCGGAGGATCTATCTCCTTGATCGTGTATGTGCCTGCGCCGAGACCTTCAAATGTAAGATAACCCTGTGCGTCAACCGTTGCAGTTGCTGTCTTGGTAGTTCCTGATCCGGTGCCGTCCTTGACTGTCTCGGTAACTGTGACCTTGTACTTATCTGTAAGAGAAGCATACTCATCCTTGGTCTGCTCTGTCGGTGCCTGCTTGGTGTAAGAACCGTCCTTGAGCAGGTAATACTCGCCACCAGCATCCAGTTCATATGCTTCGGATACTACAACGACCTTGTTGACCGTTGTGCCCTTGATCTCAAATGTTGCTCCTGCAAGTCTGTTCCTTGTCTCACCATCGATCTTGATTAGCTTGATTCCTGTTGTATAAGTCTTTGTCTTGATAACAGGTGTCTTGCCTGTTACATCGCCGTCATCAGGATTGTCGCTCGGCTCGTTATCGCCGACATAAGTGTGGTTAGGATCGTTTGAATAAGTAAGGTTTGCAGAGTTCTCGTTTCCGAGTACTGTTCTGTCGCAGTTCTCGTTGAGAGTTGCAGTGTATTCAACTACTACATTTTGCTCACTTAGAGCCTTGGCATTGTTGATAACTACCTGGAATGTGTACGGAGCAGCTGCTGTGCCTGTTTTAACAGTATAAGCAGTATCCGTAGCTGCGGTAGTGGAATCGTTCAGATAAACCTTGACCGATGATGCGTTGAGTGTAAGTCCGTTGCAAAGTGTATCATTGATGATAAAGAAATACTTGTTATAATCAGCAGTGTCCGGAACAGCTGTATTGATCCTGAACTTAACATCATCACCGATGCTTGCTGTGTTTGCAGATTTCTCGGTGTTGTTTTCTACGATCTTCTTGTCGAGTGTCGGAACAACAGCCTTTGCAGTTACGTCTGCGTCCTTTACGACTCTGAGTACAAACCTTGTATAGTTTCCGTTTTCAACATTTGTCTGTGAACCGGCACTATCCTTAACGAAATAGTATCCGGGCGCCAGACCAGAGATAACGCCTGTTGTGCTGTCTGTTCCTTCTGCGTCAATATCAGTGCTACCTGCTGTAACGGTGGTAAGGCTCACGCCTACTGCCGCTGCAAATCTCTTTGCGAAATCAGAATCATAACCCTTCTGGTCGAGCACCTTTGCTACTTCAGGAGCTGTCATTGTCGTGGTGAACAGATCCTTCATCTTTGTGTTATGGTCTGTATCGACAACAGTCTCATCAGTTGTGAGAGCTGTAAGAAGCTTTGTCGAGTTTACGCCCGAACCCCAGTCGATATTTGTAAGAACATCTCCATTTGTGAGCTCGCCGGTAAACACCTGATAAGCCTCATATGTATGTGCTGTCCTGTCTCCGGCTGCTCTTTTAATAGTGATCTTATAAGTCGGATCCGCCGCAAAAGCGGTAATGCTCATGCTCATTACCATAAACACGGTAAAGACCATAGCAGTCAATAATCTTAAAGTTCTTTTCATAGTTCCTATTCCTTTCATATATCATTCAAACTGTTTCCGTGTCGCCAAAGCAGTTTATTCCGCCTCCCTTCTCTTTTTGCGCCAAAGCAGCAGTACCGAGCCTGCCATCATTGCCGCTCCTGCGGAGATGTGCGGGATGATTCCGCCTCCGCCTGTATCAGGGAGATGATATTTAGTCTTGTTTTCAAACTCGTATGTCTCATTCTGCGTTACCTGCAGTTCCGCCGACATTACTCCGTTTCCGAGGTCTTTCACCGTGAAATGCAGCGTGTATTCTCTCGGGTCGTATTCTATCGTATCAGAGCTTTGAGGAATTACCTCTTTCATCTGATAAGTGAATTCTCCCACCGCATCGAAATGCAGATTGTCAAATTTAATAGTGCCGTTCTGCGCATTGAGTGCCGTCGCAATCGTAGTGCCCGAGCCGTCAACTATCTCGAACTCAAAATCGTCTCCGTTGAGATTTCCGCCCTTGAGCGATTTTATCGCCTCTACCTCTGTCAGCGCCATCGTCGCCCTTATGGTAAAGTCAAGTCCCGAGTGGTTAGGACACTTGTTCGATGCATCAATAACGTCCTGATGATCCATGTTGAACAGCGCGTTGTCTATGACCACATCTCCGCCCGTGAGCGGCGTCTCCGCACTTGTTGTCTTGACACCATTCTCCTCGGTTATCGTGAACTGATAGCTGGGCTTGAGCGTCAGCTTTACGTCAAACAGCGCCGTCTGTACATCTGAGCCGTTGTACCTCTTTATGCTGTCAATGTGATGTCCATTGACGATCTTGTACTGCGAGGTAAGTTCGTATTGCGGCTGTCCCGGCTGACCGTTCTGATAGTAGTCATCAGGTATGAATGAAATATCGTCTCCGTCAGTAGGGTCGCCCGTAGTCTTTGTGGGTACAATGACCTTTCCGTCCTTGTCGTAAAGCACACACCTGTTTACAGCCGTGATGTACGAATTATATACCCTGACCGTAGTGACTTTCTTTGCGCCTTGATATTCCACCGTCGTGTGCGAGTATTTTCCGCCGTCTGAAATTTCAATGTCAGCGTGTGTATATTGCTGTTCAGTCGCATTGTCAAGCACCCTTATGTACACCGTTCGGTTGTTCCCGAAATCCACCTGTACAAGTCCTGCGGATTTAGCCTCATATTTTACGGTAACTCTTCGGGAGTCACCTGTTCCGCTTGAAGTTTGTGATATTTCATCCACCGCATCGTAATCTGCGATTCCTGTCTTTGTATAGACATCAGTTCCATATGGACTTGTTACTTCATATGTTATCGTTGATGCGCTGAAAACAGCACTTGCATCATCTGCAAACAGCTCAACTGTATCGCCGACATGCATTACATACTGCTGGTTTATGCTGTTAGGAATATATCCGTTCTGCTTGGGCAAACCCATACCGTCAAGCCACTCATTGACCATATCGATATTCTTGTCGCCGAGCGAGCTGTGCACAAATACAGGGAACTGGACTTCAACAAACAGTTTTTTATCTCCAAAAGTTACTACGGTACGATTGTATGCCCTGTCCGCATTTGTACCTACCTTTGTAGCCTTGTACCTGACAGAGACCTTCTTCATACCGTTTCCGATATCCGTTTCCGTCTCGCTGTTCGGAACAAGCGTCAACGTATTATTGTTGTTATTGCTTATCGCAAACTGCGTGGTATCATTCTGCGCAACTATGCAGCTGAACTCGATCTCATCGCCCAGATAGTAAACATAGTGATTCCAGAAAGCTTCCGAAGGGTCTATGAAAGACTTATTCAGCAGAAAGAACGTTTCAGGTCCGCTTGGAAGCGTGCCAAGCGGCGTGGTCATGTATATCGCATTCTTTATTGTGATGTTGAATGTATCTGTAACTCCGCCCTC
>CAMYUO010000046.1 GCA_947302065.1 uncultured Clostridia bacterium
CATTTCAAGACCCACCAGCTCAGAAGCGCAGAGATAGCAAGAGAGGTCACGGGCGCACTGAAGCTCGACAACAAGTCACGCAGCCGTATCCATTCGCTCGTTCTCGAGCACGACAACCGCATACCTGCGAAAAAGAAGTCTGTGCGCAGATTCCTTTCAAAGTATGACGAGGAGTTTTTTGCAGACTATATCAGAGTAAGGCGTGCGGATACACTTGCACAGTCAAGGTATTTCCGCAGGGAAAAGCTCGAAGAGCTTGACGAGCTGGAAAAGATAGCAAAGCAGATTTGTGACGAGGCACTTTGCCTGCACATCTGCGACCTCGCCGTCAACGGCAACGACCTCAAAGAGCTGGGTCTGAGCAATAAACAGATAGGCGAGGGACTGAAACTGCTGCTCGAAGAAGTCATCGAGGAAAGGGCAGTCAATGACAGAGAGAGCCTGCTTGCATATCTAAAGGAGAGTATGAATGAATAAAAAAACAAAGATAATTCTTAGTCTTTTGCCCGTGGTTGTTGTGTTTATCCTTATCTTTGTGTTCTCTTCATTTGATGCGACAAGCTCGGCATCGCAAAGCTCGAGGATAGTGAGTTTCATCAAGAAATACATCTTTCCCGACCTGAGCACACTGAGAAACAAGCACGACATAAAGATCGTCAACGATACCATCTCGTTCATCGTCAGAAAAGCCGCACATCTGTCGGTCTACACCCTGCTCGGTGTGTTTTCCTTTACGGGTCTGTGGGCGATAAAGGATAAAAAGAAAAGATATTTCACGGCTGTGGGCATCTGTATGGCTTACGCCGTCACCGACGAGATACACCAGAGCTTTGTCCCCGGGCGCTCGTGCGAGCTGAGAGATGTCATCATTGACACCTGCGGCTCTGCGTTCGGAGCAGCCGTGTGTCTGGTAGTCCTGCTGCTGCTCGAGCTGCGGCGGATAAAGAAACAGCAGACGACAAGCGCAGCAGCCGGCACGCAATGATTTTTGAGAACTGAAAAACAAGGAGGACTTTACATATGATAGGTTTGATAACAGCAATGCGCTGCGAGGCGGAGTTCTTTGAGAACATCATGACCGATAAGCGCAGCGTTAAGCTCGGCACGAGCACATTCACACGAGGAAAGATAGGTATCACCGAGGTAGTGCTTTCCGTGTGCGGAGTCGGCAAGGTCTTTGCAGGCGTGTGCACGAACACGATGATAGTTGACCTCGGCTGTACGCATATAGTCAACATCGGCGTTGCAGGCTCGCTCGATAAGAATATCGGCGTAGGCGACATCGTCAGTGCAAAAGCATCAGTCCAGCACGATATGGATACCTCTGCGGCAGGCGACCCCGTTGGTCTTATCTCGGGAATAAACGTCATCGAGCTTCCCTGCGACGAGGCTTTCCACGATAAGTTCGCACAGTATCTTTCCGCCAAGGGCAGAACGCTCAAAACAGGCATCATCGCCACAGGTGACCAGTTCATCAGCGACAACGCCAGAAAGAAAGAGATAGTTTCCCGCTTCGGTGCGTGCGCCGTTGAAATGGAGGGCGGTGCAGTCGGACAGATATGCTATGCAAACGGCGTGCCGTATAACATCATCAGAATGATGAGCGACTGTGCCAACGATGACGCCGACGATACCTATTCGCTCAACCGTGACGACTGTGCAGTTGAGCTTGCAGATATCTTCACAGGCTTTATCAGCACGCTTTGCTGACAGCGCAGGGCAGATTTTTATTTATTTCCCTAAGTATCGTAATAAAACGTAAATAAACAAGTGTTATAGTGAAAATGATAACCTGAAATAAATTACAATAAGGGAGTATGTCCTGTTATGAAAAAAATGAGCATCAGAATACTTGCTATACTAATGTCAATGACTATCCTGCTCGCAGGCTGTTCGGAAAATGATTCGTCAAAGACCGACAGCAGCAGGGCAGACAGCTCGTCATCATCTTCTTCGTCTGTCACCGACAGCTCCGAGGACGAGAGCAGCACCGCAGGCGGCGACGATACATCGCCCGATGTTATCCCGTGGGATTACAGCGACGGCGTTCCCGACCCGAGCGGCAATACGTCCGCTCCCGATGACAGCTCCGAAAAGGATGACTCGTCCGATGACAGCTCGTCCAAAAAGAACGATGACTCGTCTGCAAAGCAGACCAAGGCGACCACCAAGGCAGTGACCACCACTGCCACAAAGAAAGATGCCGCACCGACCAAGGCTTCAACGACAACGACAACTAAAAAATCGTCCGCACCGGCTCCGACACCTACACCTACTCCGACACCGTCGGGCACACCCGTTCAGAGACACGGCGCACTGCACATCAGCGGAAATCATATCGTTGACAGTCACGGCAAGGTGTTCATGCTCCAGGGTATGTCCACTCACGGCATTATGTGGGAGGATTTTTCAAATATCCTCAGCGCAAATTCGCTGAAAGTCCTGCGTGACGACTGGAAATGCAACGCTGTGAGAATTGCGATGTACACAGAGGAATGGGGAGGCTATACCACAGGCTCGAGCTATGCATCACAGGCAAAACAGAAAGTCATCAACGGCGTTGCACAGGCGACAAGCCTCGGAATGTACGTTATCATCGACTGGCATATCCTCAACGACGGCAACCCGCAGAAGCACCAGAGCGAAGCGATCGCTTTCTTCACCGAGATGGCTAACAGATACAAGGGTTACAGCAACGTTATCTTTGAGCTTTGCAACGAGCCAAACGGCGGCGTGACATGGGCAGGACAGATAAAGCCTTACTGTCAGGCAGTCACCAATGCGATAAGAAAAACAGGCGCAAAGAACCTGATAATCTGCGGCACAGGCACATGGAGCCAGGATATCGACCAGGTGCTCGGCAATAAGCTCAGCGACTCAAACTGCGCATATACTCTGCATTTCTATGCAAACACACATACCGACTGGCTCAGACAGCGCCTGCAGAAGTGCTATAACAGCGGACTGCCCGTGCTCGTTACCGAGTTCGGCACCTGCGATGCAAGCGGAAACGGCGGTTTCAACGAGAGCCAGACAAGACAGTGGTACAGCCTGCTTTCAAAGCTCAAAGTCGGCTGGTTCAACTGGTCAGCCTGCGGAAAGAACGAAACAGCCTCGGCATTCAAACCGGGAACAAATCTTTCAAGCATCAGCGCAGGCGAGAGCCAGCTTACATCGAGCGGAAAGCTGATAAGAACTCTGTTTCGGGCAAACGCTTCAAATGCTGCGTGAGCACAGGGGGACAGCAATGAAGATAACCGGCATTAAAGATTACGAAAGTAAGATAAAAAAAGTCCTCATCACCGAGGACGAGATAAAGGCGGCGCTGAAAAAAGCGGGCGAGTTCATCAACTCGCTTTATGACGGCAGACCGATTCTGCTCGTCAGCGTGCTCAAAGGCTCGTTCGTGTTCATGGCAGACCTCGCACGGCAGGTGGCAGTTCCCTGCGAGATAGGCTTTATGTGCGTAAAGAGCTACTTTGAGGGTACATCGTCCTCGGGCAATGTCGAGATAGTTATGGATCTTGATCAGGACGTGAGCAATTATCACGTCGTTGTCGCAGAGGATATCATCGACACGGGCAGAACGCTCAGAAAGCTCGTTGATATGTTCAAAAGCAAACATCCGCTGTCACTGCACGTTATCACCCTGCTCGACAAGCCCGACAGGAGAGTTGTCGAGATAAAGGCGGATATGTCGCTGTTCGTCATACCCGACGAATTTGTTATCGGCTACGGTCTCGACTGCGCCGAGTTTTACAGAACACTGCCGTATATCGCAGTGTACGGCGAGGGATGACTGGGGGAAACCCTTTTGGAGAAGGGTTATCCCCCACACCCCCTTCCTAAACCTCTTTAGTATTTTTATGTATCAGAAAAGTGTTCCTGATACATAAAAATAGTAGAAAGTTCAGAAAAGAGAGTTTGAGAGAAAACTTTTTTCAAGAGAATATCCTCGGTCATTTCTCGCAGAACATGCGGATTTACGGAGAGTAAAAATATCTGCGGCTCTTTGCAAAGCATTGAGCCGTAGTTTTTAAAGGAAAGTAAAGAAAAGAAGGTAAGTTTGGATTGGATAGGATAGCATTTTTCAGAGACCTTGCCATAATCATCGTTTCGGCAAAGGTCTTTGGCATCGTGGCACAAAAACTAAGAGCACCGCAGGTAGTCGGTGAGATAATCGCAGGTCTTGTCATCGGACCTTGTGTTTTCGGCTTTGTCAAGCAGACAGATTATCTCTCGCTCATCGCAGAGATTGGCGTCATTATGATAATGTTCAGCGCAGGTCTTGAAACGAATCTCAAGGAGCTTGTCAAAACAGGACCCAAAGCGCTTGCGATAGCGGTCGTCGGCGTGTTTGTGCCGCTTGGCGGCGGAACGCTGCTTTACAGCTGCTTCTACGGCTTTGAGGCGGTCGGCTCGGACGGATTTTACAGAGCGGTCTTCATCGGCACGATACTCACGGCGACATCTGTCGGCATCACTGTGCAGACGCTCAAAGAGCTTGGGCATATCAAGGAGCGTGTCGGCACGCTCATCACCAGCGCTGCTATCATCGACGACGTTATCGGCATCATCGTGCTGACGTTCGTTATCGGCTTTAAAAACCCCGATTCAAAACCGTCAACGGTCATCATACATACCGTGCTGTTCTTTGCGTGCAGCATCGGTATCGGTATCCTGATGTATTACATCTTCAAGTTCATCGACAAGCGCCACCCGCATCAGCGCCGTGTGCCGATACTCGGCTTTGCGCTGTGCATGTTCTTTGCGTTCGCAGCAGAGGAGTTCTTCGGCATCGCCGATATCACGGGCGCATATGTCGCAGGACTTATCCTTTGCAACCTCAACGATTCATCGTATATCGCACGAAAGATAGATATAAACTCGTATATGATATTCGGACCCGTTTTCTTTGCCAGCATCGGTCTGAAAACGCAGTTTGACGGCTTTACAAGCTCGCTGCTCGTTTTCTCGCTGTGCTTTGTCGCAGTCGGCTTGCTCACCAAAGTCATCGGCTGCGGACTCACCGCAAAGGTCATGGGCTACAATATGAATGAGAGCCTCAAAGTCGGCGTCGGAATGATGACACGAGGCGAGGTCGCACTTATCGTTGCGCAGAAAGGACTCTCAGTCGGTATGCTCGATGAAAAGTATTTTGCATCGGTCATCCTGCTGATAATAGTATCATCTGTCACAACGCCTATCGTCCTGAAGATACTCTATAAGCATTCTCACGGCGATAAGCGCACCGATGACGACGAGCAGACACCGCAGGAAGCTGAGCCTGCACCGCAGACGGAAACGGTCGGGCAGAGCTGATAAAGGCTTTGCACGAAAAAACAACACATCAACAGGGGAGGGTAAACAATGAGCAGCAACAGATTTCCAACGCTTGCACAGGTAAAAGAGATGAAAGTCAGCCACGGCAATATCATTGCTTTTGAACGCCACGGCAGCCAACACGGCATGATGGCTTTCAGCGGCACGAGCGATACTTACACGCTCAAAGAGCAGGACGGACAGTACGTTATACTCTATGTCCACAGCAGTGAGATGGACGGCACAACGGAAACGCTTTACAGAGCCGATGCCGATGCCCTGCAAAAGCTCACCGAGATAGCGGACAGGGAAAACCTCTATGCGTGGGGAGAGATGCACATTGACCCCGCCGACGATAAGCGCCCTGTTGTGTTCGACTATTCCTCTTCGCTGAGTATGTGCATCGTCACCGATGACCGATATGCCAACAGGTTCTATATCAACTGCGAGACCGCACGCTACTACGGAGGCGGCAGCGTCATCGACGAGCTGACCGATATTATTTACAGCTATGTTACCGACGAGCGCAAGCTCGACGAGAAGAGCTTTCCGCCGACAGACCCTCGTGTCATCGCATTCAAAAAACAGATGTTCACAACAATGGCGGCATCACCCGAAACATCGGGCTGGACCTGTCCGCAGTGCAATCTGAAAGGCAACCGAACGAATTTCTGTCAGAGCTGCGGCACGCCGAAACCCGATCCTGCGGCTGCAAAACCCGAACCGCAGGGCGAGCCCGAGAGCGATTGGAAATACGACGGCGGCGAGTGGAAATGCCCCAAGTGTAACGGCGAGGGCAATACAGGCAAGTTCTGCCTTACCTGCGGCAGCTGGAGACCCGACCTCGACCCCGATAAAGACAAAAAGCCCGAACCCGAGCCGCAGCAGCCTGCTTTCCCGATGGTGAACGGTATGATGAAGGCAATGGGCTTGCTGCCCAAGGATAAGCCCGACGAGCAGCTCACAGCAGCGCTTGCAAAACAGACAGCTCACGGAAAGCTTATAAGTTTCAAGTCGAGCGGCTGGTCAAACGGCATGGCGATGAACAGCCATCAGGAAAACAGTACCACTGCCAAGTGGGAAGAGGACGGCAGCGTGACCGTCACGATATATTTTCAGCAGGGCGTGAGCGATGCAAGTATATCGGAATATAAAGCGAGCGAAAAGGCAGCAGCCGAGCTTGAAGCGTTCATCAGAGAGTGCGGTATCGCAGACCTTGCAGACCTCAAATATGAACGTTCAAAAGACCCGTTCGCAGGCATGACCGATTCATCGGGCGGCTCAACATACAGCATAATGTTCGACGATTCATCTGTCGGCGGAGAAAGCAAAGCTGCTTTTTCTATCGACCCTGCGGCTGTCAGCCAGCACGGCGGCGGAGAGATCAACGCCAGACTGCGTGACCTGACACAGCGCCTCTGCACAGAGAGTACGCTGGTTTCCGCACGCACCGAGCCGTATGAGCAGTATAAGTCGCCGATGTTCGGAGGCTTTATGGGCATGGGTATGCTCATGCAGCAGCAAAGCGGTACAGCGTGGACGTGCAGCGAGTGCGGACACGAATGCAGCGGCGGCAAATTCTGCAACAATTGCGGCAGTCCTAAAAAGTGATAAAACTGATATCTGAACCAAAACGGAGGTGCTTGTAATGATAGTTTTTTTCAGCGGAACAGGCAACAGCGAGTATTGCGCGAGATATATCGCAAAGCTCATCGGTGACGATGTCATCGACAGCGCACAGTTCATCAGGAACAAACAGATAGCACAGCTCGTGTCGGAAAAGCCGTGGGTGTTCGTGACCCCGACTTATGCGTGGAAGATACCGAAAGTTTTCACGAGCTTTGTCAGACAAAGCAGTCTCACAGGCTGCAAAAGCGCCTATTTCGTCATGACCTGCGGCGGCTCTGTCGGCGGTGCAGCAAGCGGCGCTCTTGCGCTGTGTAAAGAAAAAGGTCTGCGCTTCAAAGGGCTTATGCCGATAGTTATGCCCGAAAATCTTATCACGATGTTCAAAGCTCCCGAGCCCGACGAGGCGGAAAAGATAATCGAAAAAGCGACTCCCGTTATCGAAAAGGCAGCCGAGCTTATCAAAGCGGGCAAGCCGTTTGAAAAGCTCAAGTATAACTTCCTCGGCTTTCTCGAAAGCGAGCTTTCAAACCCGCTTTTCTATAAGGCTGCGACCAACGCTAAAAAGTTCTATGCCACCGATGAATGCGTAGGCTGCGGTCTTTGTGAGCAGCGATAATACTAATCTCAGTTAAGTATTATAAATTGCGTTATGGGCAACATCACCATGCAGAACGGTAAGCCGAAATGGGCTGATAACTGCACACAGTGTATGGCGTGCATCGCACGCTGTCCTAAGCAGGCTATCGAGTACGGAAAGTCCTCGATAGGAAAGACCCGTTATGTCTGCAAACACTTTGAAGGCTGAACAGGCATCAGAAAAGCGGATAAATCTCGGAAAAATGTAGATATTTTACTGCTCCGCAGTTGACAAAGATTTCTAATTGGTATATAATAGATATTATTAGGAGAATACAAATACAGGAGATGATCAAAATGACTAACAGAACAGCAAAACAGGAATGTGTCGTTAAACTCTGCGAGATCTATCCGGCATACAGAAGAGTGCTGTGCGGTCTTTTTGACAAAAAAGAGTTCAAGTTCACCAAAACTCAGCAGCTCATTATCCTGACACTGTGGCTGTACGGCACATTGTCGCTCAACGAGCTTTCTGACAGGATCTGCACATCTAATGAGCAGGCTACAAGAGCAGTCGGTCAGCTTGTTAAAACAGGTTATGTTTCAAGGGTCAAGAACGAGAATAACCGCCGTGAAATAGAGATAAGTCTGACAGAGGCTGCCGAAAATGTCGTTAAAGAGTCGCTGGATAAGGCGATCAAGCGCCTTCCCAAGAGTATCGAATCGCTCAGCGACGAGGACGCAAGAACTGTCTGTGAGTGTATCGATAAGATCGGCGATATAATCATGAGAATGGGCTATTGACCCAAGAGGACTTTATGAACAGCAAAGATCATAAGAAAAAACGTGTGCAGGGCAGCTGTGATACCTGTACGAATTACGCATATGATGAGGACTATGAGCAGTATGTCTGCCTGGTCGATCTCGACGAGGACGAGTATTATCGTTTCCTCAACGAGCCGAACTATGCCTGCCCGTATTATCGCCTCGATGATGAGTACGGCATCGTAAGAAAACAGAATTAAAATGCAAAAAAGTGCTTGTTCAGTCTTGACAAGCACTTTTGTTTGTGGTATAATAATTAAGCTGTAGTTATAGAACTGCACAAATAGTAAACTGTGGAGAAGTCGCCTAGCCCGGTTTATGGCGCACGACTGGAACTCGTGTATGGGTTGATAGCTCATCGAGGGTTCGAATCCCTCCTTCTCCGCCAGTGCACAGCGTGCACTTGCAATTCCGCCTTTGGGATATTCCCGAGGGCGGATTTTTTTGTTTGACGGCGGGTCGGATATTGTGATAAGCCCGAATATAAGACTGATGATCGGCGTGTAGGCTCGTTCAACGAGCGTAACAGCAAACACTATGAGCGTTCGGATCGTATACATTCAAACCGCACCTGTACCCTGAAAAAATGGGTATAGGTGCCTTTTTCTGCGCCAATTTTGCGGCTTGATGTTGTTTATGCAACACCGCGTCGCATTTTTGTTGC
>CAMYUO010000047.1 GCA_947302065.1 uncultured Clostridia bacterium
AACATCAGAGAACTATTGAAAGAACATGGTGGAGTATGGATTACTGCAGATAAATTCGTAAGAGATCTCGGCGCTATAACTTATGCCTCTCTTACAGATTCAGATGGAGAGATTGTCAGACAGGCTATGAGAAAGGGTGGAGCCAAGGTGGCTGATATTCCTATTAATCATACCGTGATTCAAGGAAAAGTGTCTGAGGCAAAGAAGTATTTTGATAAGGCAAAAAAAGTCGTTGTTACGGGGCTTCCCGTAAGAAAGGCTTTCAGCAAGATGTCAAAGCAGGAGGCAAGAAAACAGCTCGGCTTTGACAATGACACGGTGTGCGTGCTTTCCACAGGCGGAAGCCTCGGCTCGCTGACGATAAACAAGTATACCGCGAAGCTGCTGAAATATTACCAGGACAATGATATCAAGGTCGACCACATCCATTCCTACGGCACTTACAGCGAGTACAAGGACTACGTTAAGACGCTGGAGGAAAGCGGTGTGAACATCAAGGGCAACAAGCACAGGATAGTTGACAGCTATGTGAATATGCCTGTTGCAATGGCTGCGTGTGACCTTGTCATCACAAGGTGCGGCGCGTGCGCACTTACAGAGATAGAAGCGATGGGCAGACCTGCGGTGATGATACCGTCGCCTATGGTCGCAGAGAACCACCAGTATTACAACGGTATGGTGCTGCAGAACGCTGGCGCGGGAATCGTCATTGAGGAAAAAGACCTCACGGACGAACTGTTCATCAAGACTGTCACAGACTACATAAGTGACCCTAAGAGGCTGGATGAGTCGGCGAAGAACGCCGCAAAGCTTCATATAAAGGATACCAGGGAGCGCATAATGCAGGCGCTGGATAAGCTGCTTGCAAAGTAGGGAAGATAAGAGAGAAGAAAAAACACTTGACTATTAACTATTAAGAGGAATTGTAAATGGCTAAGAAAAAGAAGAATATCGCTGACGGCTCGGGGGATATGGATGCCATAAAGCTCCCTGACCAGAAGAAAATCAGAGCGCTCAATACCGAGACCCGCAGAGGAAGTGCTGTGAACCAGTATGCCGAGTCGCTGTTTTCGACTGATAAAAGCCGCCATCAAGGCTCGTTTGAAAGAGCTATCGCATACGAGGACCCGGGCAGGAACCTGACTCTTGTTCCCGATGACGAGGAAGAAGAGGAAGAGGAGGACATCACCGAGTTCGCTGCGAGAAACGTGCCCAAGGCAACGGGTCTTAACCGCGGAGTCAAGCTCGGCGGACAGTATGTAAGAAAGAAAACTATCGTCATATGGTGCGTTGTTGCGGTGACGTTTTTGCTGGTGATGATGTTCGCATTCCCACCGATATTTGCAGACGACACCGACAACTCAAAGGTGCTTGAAAACCAGGACATATTCAAGGATATGGGTATGACGGGTCTGAAGGCTTATGCCTCTGCGCACTATTACGTAAACAGCGAAAAGGCGTTTTCATCTGAAAAGGCGGAGAATTACCGCGTGGTGAACCTTGCGTTCACGGCAAGGAACCTGTCGCCCTTCACGGTGGAGATACCTAAGTTCGTTGTGACAAAAGTTGACCCGCTTTATGAGGATCACATTTGCTATGTGGCGTCGGGAAGCGTCAATGAAAACAACGAGGACGTCCCCGAAACGATAGCAGCTTTCAGCTCAAAGAAGATAAATATTCAGGTGCTCGTGAACGTTACCGACCTTTCGGAAGCGCAGTTCAACGAGGCTGTCAGCTCAATGATAATTTCGACACAGGGAATGAACAAGAAGGTTTTCGGGCTTTCTATCCCGTGCGTGCCGTATTTCATCTTCGTGTCCAACAACATCTCACTGAGCCTGGATACTAAATAATTTTCACCGAAAAGGCGAAATTTGCATAAGATAAGTCAGACCAAACCATTGGGGAGTGACACTTATGCAAAAGCTCGTTATTCGTGGAGAAAAGAGACTTTGCGGCGAGATAGCCGTGCAGGGAGCGAAAAACAGCGCACTTGCACTGCTTGCGGCGTGCGTGCTCTGCTCGGGCGAGGTGGTGCTGAAAAACTGCCCTGCGCTGAGCGACGTTTTTGCGGCGTGCAGGATACTTAACAGGCTGGGCTGCAAAAGCAGATACCTCGACCACTGCGCTTATGTTGACGCAGGCGGTATGAGCGAATGTGCCGTGCCCGAGGATATGATGAGGCAGATGCGCTCGTCGATAGTTTTTCTCGGCGCAGTGCTTGGCAGAAAGGGTCAGTGCGAGCTTTCTTATCCGGGCGGGTGCGAGCTTGGACCAAGACCGATAGATATGCATTTGAGCGCCCTTTCACAAATGGGCGTGAAGATAAATGAGGAGTACGGCGTGCTGTGCTGCGAGTGTCCCAAGGGACTGCACGGCGCACGGATAAACCTCGATTTCCCGTCGGTCGGTGCGACCGAGAACATAATGCTTGCAGCGGCGCTGGCAAAGGGCGAAACGGTGATAACCAATGCCGCCCGAGAGCCTGAAATTGCCGACCTCGGTGATTTTCTAAACTGCTGCGGAGCGAGAGTGTCGGGGCAGGGAACTTCGACAATTGTGATAAGCGGTGTGGATAAGCTGCACGGCTGCGAATATGAGGTCATGCCCGACAGGATAGCTGCGGCAACGTATATGTCTGCTGCTGCGATAACAGGCGGCGAGCTTGACCTGAAAAACGCAAGGGCGGAGCATCTCGGAGCGGTGATACCCGTGTTCGAGCAGATGGGCTGCCGTGTGTTTTCTTATGATGACAGGATTTATATTGCAGGCAAACAGCCGCTTAAAGCGGTGAAAACTATAAGAACGATGCCTTTTCCTGCTTTTCCGACCGATGCGCAGGCTGTCGTTATGGCAGCGCTGACAAAGGCAAAGGGAACGAGCGTCGTTGTGGAGAATATTTTCAGCAGCCGTTACCGCCACGTCGATGAACTGGTGAGAATGGGCGCTGATATCAAAACAGAAGGAAAAGTTGCGGTCATCGAGGGCGTTGAAAGGCTTTACGGTGCAAGGGTGAGAGCTGCCGACCTCAGAGGCGGAGCTGCGCTCGTGCTGGCAGGTCTTGCGGCGCAGGGCGAAACAGAGGTGGAGAACCTTTGTTATATCGACCGCGGTTATGAAAGTATAGAGAAGTATCTGCGCAATGTCGGCGCAGACGTATGCAGGATGACCTCATAGTAAAGAGGTCGGGATGAGAGTTAAGGAAAGATAAAAATGAAAGACGTAGTAAAATCAGTTCCGCAGGGCGACCTTGAATCAGAGGTCAAGCGGAGAAACGGCCGTGAGCAGGGCAGTATCGTAGGTTATTGCGCTATTGCCTTTGTTTTTGTTGCGTTCATCGTGCTGGTGCTTTGCCTGACTGTCTTTTTCAAGATAACGAATGTCGAGATAAACGGCGTTACGCTCTACCGTGACGAGCAGATACTCGGCGTCGGCGGCATCGTCAACGACGAGAACCTCGTGCGCACGAACACCAAGATAATAAAGCAGAGACTTGAGGAGAAACTTGTTTTCATCGAGTCGGCACAGGTCGAGAAAAAATATCCGTCAACGCTCGTCATCACAGTGACAGAGGCTGAAAAAGCCGCTGACATCGTGGTGGATAACACATTCTGCACCGTTTCACGCACGGGCAGAGTGCTCGAGGTAGGAAAACCTGCGGCAACAGGCGGCATTCCCGTGATAAGAGGCTTTGAGCTGTCAACTAAGAATCCCGGCGACAAAATGGAAAGCAGCGATTCGGGCAAGCTGAAGATATACAACGACCTGATGAAGATACTCGACGATATAGGAATGAACAAGATAACCGAGATAGACCTCAGCAGCCGTTCGGGAATAACTATCCTCTATGACGGCAGGATAACGCTGGAGATAGGCAGCTCGGTCGACCTTGACTATAAGCTGAGCTACTTCAAGGCGGTCATCGACAGCAAGCTGTCCGAGGATTTCAAGGGCAGACTCGTTTATAACGGCGCAGACAGCGGTATCTCAGCGATACCCGACGGTGCGGCTGTAAAGGACGACTCGCAGAAGGACGACCAGAAAACCGATAAGACGGACGATAAAAAGCAGGACGATAAGAAAACAGACGATAACAAGCCCGATGATAATGGCAATAACGCAGCCGACCCGAATGCTGCTGCCGATCCTAATGCCGCAGCCGATCCGAATGCTGCGCCCGCAGATGTCAACGATTACGGGTATATGCAGAACAACGACAATAACAATACCAATAACGCTCAGACCACAGACCCCAACGCTTATACCGATTACAACCAGTATTATCAGTACGATCAGAATAACCAGTACGATCAGTATAATCAGTATGACCAATACAACCAATATAACCAATACGATCAGTACAATCAATACGATCAGTATAACCAGTACAACCAGTATAACCAATACAATCAGGACTATCAGAACTATACCGATTATAATGCCTACGGCGGCAATACCTATGACCCCGGCGGCGGTTATGCCGGATATGACGGCTATACGGACTATAATGCCTATGGCTATTGAATTGACTGATCTGATGCAGGTTTGTGCGGTATAGACAATTTTTTGTTGAAAAATTGATCGATTAACGGTTTTTTAATAGAATTTTTATTTTAATGTCAATAAACCGCTTTACATTTGCATCAGAATGTGATAATATAGTACTATCTAATAATGTGTTAACAGGTCGTATTGTGTCTGCAAGGCACGATAGCTTGGCTTAAGAATGTTAATTATTAAGGATTCAAACATAATATAGGAGGATAAGGAATATGGGTTACGAAATCGTAGACGAGCCGGTAGCAGGCGCAAAGATAAAGGTCATCGGTGTCGGCGGCGGCGGCGGAAACGCACTTAACGGCATCATTGCTCAGGGTATCAGAGGAAATGTTGAGTATATCGCCGTAAATACAGATGCACAGGCTCTTAAGAAGTTTGATGCAGAGAATACTATCCAGATCGGCAGAAAGCTGACTAAGGGACTCGGCGCAGGCGCAAAGCCTGAGATCGGTGAGTCTTCCGCACAGGAGAGCAAGGACGAGATCGCTGAAAAGATCAAGGACGCTGATATGGTATTCATCACCGCAGGTATGGGCGGCGGAACAGGTACAGGCGCAGCTCCTGTTATCGCAGAGATCGCAAGAGAGCTCAACAAGCTCACCATCGGCGTTGTTACAAAGCCTTTCAAGTTTGAAGGCATCAAGAAGATGGACAGAGCCGAGAAGGGTATCGAAGCACTCAAGCAGAACGTTGATGCTCTTATCGTTATCCCTAACCAGAATCTTATCGATACAGATATGAAGAATCTCACAATGGCACAGGCTTACGCTATCTCTGATAACGTGCTCAAGACTGATGTTATCGCAATTGCAGAGATCATCACAAGACATGACGAGATCAATGTTGACTTTGCTGACGTTACAACTATCCTGACAAATGCAGGTCAGGCTCACATAGCTATCGGTCACGGCGAGGGCAAGGACAAGGTCCAGGATATCCTCAACCAGGTCGTTACATCAAGACTGCTCGAGACATCTATCGCAGGCGCAAGAAGACTTATCGTCAACGTTACAATGTCGCCTGACCTCACAGTTCTGGATATGGCTGAGCTGACAGAGGCTATTTCCAATGCAGCTGACGACGGCGCTGATATCATCTTCGGTAACGGCACTGACGAGAATGCAAAGGATACAATGGACGTAACTGTTATCGCAGCTGATTTCACAGACAACGCTGCTCCGGTTGAGGAGGCAAAGCCTGTTAATCCGTTCGCAAAGTTCGCTCCGAAGCCGGCTGAGACAGAGGCAAAGGCAGAGGCAAAGGCTGACGCTGAGGCAATGCAGAAGGCAGGCGTTAAGGCTGCTGATAACCCGAATTACTACGACGATATCTTCAATATCTTCCAGAAGTAATCCAAAGAAAAGAATATTTTATCGGATAAGGCAAATCATTGGTTGATTTGCCTTATTCTAAAGTAAAAATACAAACTATGTGTAGTCCCTGAGAGCCATAAAGGGACTATATATAGAAAGCCGCTGAAAATAAAGCATTCACCGAAACTTTTTTAGTAAAAACACTTGAATTTTCGGCGCTGTTTTGGTATAATGATTGTAAGGTCGTTACGGTTTGTCATAAAGGGCTGTAAAAGTCGGTCTGAAGTATGCCGCGCCCCGATACAACGAGCCTGCACGGACGGTCTTTGATATAAATCATTTTGAAGATCTAATGAATTTTGGAGGGAATATTATGGCAAGCAATGGATTTTTGAGAACTGTTAGAGTTGGTGGATTCGATAAGCAGGATGTTCTTGCTTACGTTGACGACCTGACCTCTAAGATCTATACTCTCGAGGCTCAGGTAAACGACCAGAATGAAACCATCGAGAGACTGGAAAAATCAGCAGGCAGCGCTCAGAAACAGGATTTCGAGGGCAAGAAAGAACTCGAGAAGAAGGTAGAGGACGCAAAGAATAAGGTTGCAGAGCTTATGGCTTCTACCGATACAATGAAAGTTAGGATCGCTGACTATGAGCAGCAGATCGGCGAAAAGGATGCCGAGATAGAAAGACAGAAGAACGAGATCGAAGAGCTGAAGGAAAAGCTCGAGCAGGCTGAGAAGAATGCAAGCAGCGGCGGAAACAACGCAGCTCTTGAGCTGGGCAACGTATTCATCGAGGCTCAGAACACAGCTAACAAGCTCGTTGCTGAGGCAAAGGCAAACGCTAAGGCTATGGAAGAGGAAGCTCAGAATCTCCAGAACCAGATCCTCGACGATGCAAACGCACAGGCTGAAAAGCTCGTTACATCTGCACAGGCTGAGGCTGATTCCACACTCACAAGCGCTAAGCAGAACGCTGCTAACATGGTAGCTGAGGCAAGAGCTGAGGCAGAGCAGACAACATCTACTGCTAACGCTGAGGCTGAGAGAGTAAGAAGCGAGGCTAACGCTGAGGCTCAGAGAGTTACATCTGAGGCTAATGCAGAAGCTCAGAGAGTTACTTCCGAGGCAAGAGCAGAGGCTGAAAAGACCATCAAGGACGCTCAGGAGAGCGCTGTTACCATCAAGGCTCAGTCCGCAGGCATCAGAAAGAACGTTAAGGAGCAGTTCACTGCACTCAGCGACAACGTTCAGAAGCTCGTTACTACACTCAATGACCTCTACGGCACCAGCATCGGTTCCGTTAACAGTGCAAGAGATCTTATCGACGACGGTCTCGCACTTGTTGAGGATCAGGAAGAGGCATAACGCAAATGCCTGAATTTGCAAGAGTTGATGCACAGGAGCTTAAAGCTCGCAGCGGCGAGTTCCACTGCGGCGACAAGATCCTGCTGACAGGATATGTTTACACCGCAAGAGATGCTGCACATAAACGCTTTGCAGCACTTCTTGATGAGGGTAAGGAATTGCCGATACCTATTGAAAATGCCGTTATCTATTATGCAGGTCCAACACCGGCACCCGAAGGCAGACCGATAGGCTCATGCGGACCGACAACAGCGGGTCGTATGGACAGGTTTGCACCAAGACTGCTCGACCTCGGACTCGGCGGAATGATAGGAAAAGGCGAAAGATCTAAGGAGGTCGTTGACGCAGTCGTGCGCAACAAGGCGATCTATCTGTGTGCAATAGGCGGCGCAGGCGCTCTTGCCTGCAATTGTATAAAGTCCTGCGAGGTAGTCGCTTTTGAAGATCTCGGGTGCGAGTCGGTCAAAAAGCTCTACGTTGAGGATTTCCCGCTGGTCGTTGCAGATGACTGTCAGGGCAATGATATATTCAAAAACGGCAGGCAGCAATACTGCACGCTGTAAACTAAAGCTCACAAGCCGCATCTTTTGGGTGCGGCTTTTTTGTCGGCAAAAAGCGACGGTTTGTTCGTCAAAATGACAAATAAACCGTTTGAAATGTGTAAGTTGTTACAAATATTATTATTTGTAAATTATTTTTTAACGTTTTGCTTGACTTTCGTTGCGTGAGATGTTATCATATATGTACATTGGTGTTTAAGGCGGTTTGGTTATGATTGATGCTCTTGATGAGTATAAGGACCTCACGGATGAGGAGCTCGTGCGGAGCGCAAAGTTCGACAAAAAAGCCGTTTCGGAGCTGATAGTCCGCTATCTTCGGACAGTGCAGTTCCTCGCAGGCAGGTATTCCGAAAGCATTTACGAGGATCTCGTGCAGGAGGGTTTTATGGGGCTGCTCAAAGCGGTCAACACATACAGACCCGACGAGAACGTGAAGTTTTCGACCTATGCAAACGTCTGCGTGAAGAACAAGATCATTTCGTCACTGCGCAAAAACAGCCTTATCGGCGGTGAAGAGCTTGATGACGAGGCGCTTGCAGATCTGTTCGCCAATGAAAAGACCTCAAGTCCGGAGAGCATTCTTATCGAAAGCGAGCGGATGGACGAGGTCTATAAAAAGATCACCTCGGCTCTTTCGGAGCAGGAGTGGAAGGTATTTCAATTGTTTTTAACGGGTATGGCTTATAATCAGATGGCATTAAACTTGGGCGTGACTGTGAAGTCGGTGGACAATGCGATGCAAAGGGTCAGGCGAAAATTGAAATCCGTGCTGAAATAGCAGAAAAGGTGCAAAGCATCTTTTATATAGCCGAATAGCTTAATTGCAGAGCGTTGTTTATCAAAGGTGTCGGTGCAAGTCCGACGAGGCAAATATTTTTATATCGAGGTATAGTATTATGTACGAAGACAAGACATTAGTATGCAAGGACTGCGGAAACGAGTTCGTATTCACAGCAGGTGAGCAGGAGTTTTATGCTGAAAAGGGCTTTACCAACGAGCCACAGAGATGCAAGGCTTGCAGAGATGCAAGAAAGCAGGCAAGCAAGGCTGACAGACAGACCTACACAGCTACCTGTGCAGCTTGCGGCGGTGAGGCTGTTATCCCGTTCAAGCCAAGAGAGGATAGACCTGT
>CAMYUO010000048.1 GCA_947302065.1 uncultured Clostridia bacterium
CGGCTCTTGCACTTGCAATGGTCGGCACGGCTCTGCCGCAGGGAAGCGGCTTTGCAGGTCTGTTCTGCGGATCGGACATTACTGCCAGCGCAGATGAAGAGGGTGATTTTTCCTACACGATAATTGACGAAACGGAAAAGACGTGTAAGATAACAAGATATTACGGGCAGGATGCAGAACTGGAAGTACCTGAAACGCTGAACGGATTTACAGTAACACGTATTGAGGAAAATGCTTTTTCAAGTAGGAATAGTCTGAAACATATTACTCTGCCTGAAACGCTGGAATCGATTGGGTCTTGTGCGTTTTCTCCTTGCGAGTCGCTGGAGGAAATAATCCTGCCTGATTCGGTAACCAGTATTGATTACAGTGCTTTTGATCAGTGCCATAGATTAAAGAGCATAAAGTTCAGCAGTAATCTTCATGAGCTGAAGTATGATACTTTCAATAATACAGGTGTTACCAATCTGACGATACCTAACAGCGTTAAGCAGATAGGCGGATTAAGAGTGTTTGCAAACTGCGCAAATCTGAAAACGCTTGTGATAGAGGGTACTCCTTACATTGGAGTAGATGCATTTTACTATTGCCAGGCTCTTGAGACTGTTGTGCTTGAGCCAGGTGTTGCTACGATAGATAAATGTGCTTTTCAGTGCTGTAGCAGCCTTAAAACGGTGACCATACCTAATTCGGTGCACAGTATCGGCGAAAAAGCTTTTGATAACACAGGCGACAATCTGACGATAATCTATGACGGCACACAGGAGCAGTGGAATGCTATCAACGGTGTGGGCAATATCCCTGAAGGCGTAAAGGTCGCTTTCTCCGATGAGACGGGCATAAGACTTTACGGTCACTCGCTGAGCCTGATCGAAGATAACAACATCGGTGTTAATTTCTATATTCAGGTTCCGGAAGCGATGAGCGAAAAGGCAAAGATGCATTTTACAATCCCGACCGGCAACACTGTTGTTGAACAGGATATCCTTGTAAGCGAAGCAGAGGAAAAAACTGTTGGCGGAAAGCCGTACAAGGTATTCAAATGTGCAGTCGCAGCAAAGGAAATGACATCGGATATAACTGCACAGATCCTTGATGCGCAGAACGATATCGTTGGTCCTGTTTACGTTTACAGCGTTAAGGAGTATGCAGACTACCTGCTCGGACATCAGTCGGTTGATGAGTATAAAGCTGCTGCTGATATCGTAAAGGCAATGCTCAACTACGGTGCATATTCGCAGATATACTTTGACAAGAACACGGCAGACCTTGCAAACACAGGTCTGACCGAAAAGGAAAAGGACGTAAGCGGTGTTAAGGCGGAAGATATAAACAAGCCATACAATGATTTTGAACAGCTCACTGTTATCGGCGAAGAAATCAGCTTTGATCAGGTTGCGCTTGCGCTCAAGTCCAACACGGAACTGCTGCTTTATTTCTCTTGTGCCGATAAGCTTTCGGTTGTGTGTGAGCAGGATCCGAATGCTTACATAAGCAAATCGGGAAAATATCAGGTAGTTCACATTACCGGCATCAGTGCAAACAAGCTCGCCGATGATTACACTGTGACAGTAAGCGCCCAAAAAGGCGGTGCAAAGATCATTAAATACTGTCCTCTCACCTACTGCTATTATGTAATCCTGGAAGGCCGCGGCAGCGAGGCACTTCAGAACGTCTGCAAGGCGCTGTTCCTGTACTATCAGGCAGCTTTTGATTATTTTAAAGTTTAAGGAGAGTAATTATGGATAAGAAGCAATACGAAGAAGTCAAGATCGAGATAATCACATTTACATCAAAGGACGTTATAACAACAAGCAACGTTACCGATCCATTCACACCGGGCACAGGCGGCGGAAACTAAGACAGCGAAACCAAATACAAAAGCGGATCAGGCGAGAGTGCCCGATCCGCATTTTTTTGTTCTGTTTCAGCGCCAGTATTCTGACGAGACATTGAAATCAAAGTATGTCTCGGGATACGGCTCGTCTGCAAGGGTGAAATGCCACCACTCGCAGTCTATCGGCACAAAGCCGTTTCGTGTCATCGCTTTTTGCAGTATCATTCTGTTGTGGTGCTGTTCATCGGTGACTTTTTTGCTGTCCGGGTGGGATATGTCGCTGAACAGGTCGAACGGGCTGCCCATATCGAGCTCCTGTCCCGTTTTCATATCAAACAGCGTGAGGTCAACTGTGCTGCCTCTGCTGTGGCTCGACATCTTTGCGATGTAGCCCTGACGGAAAAGCTCCTGCTTTTCGAGGTCGGGATAGAAAAACGGCTTCATGCGCAGGTCGAGGTCTTCGATACCCCACAGCACAAAGTGCCTGACCGCTTTTGCAGGGCGGTAGGCATCAAATATTTTCAGGCGGTAGCCTTTGACTATCATTTCATTGCTGACCTCTTTGAGTGCACGGGCAGCTTCCTTGGTGATGACGGCGCATGGCTCTTCATAGCCGTCGATGCGGTCACCGATAAAGTTGAAGGTCGAGTAATAGCGTATTTCCTGTATCACCGACGGGATATAGTCTGCGAGCAGCACAAAGCCCGAGGTGTCGAGTTCAGCCTGTCGTTTATAGTCCATTTGAGCAGCTCCTTTCGGCTTGGTATCGTTTGCTATATGATACCACATCGGGCAGGAAAAATCAAGTGCGTTCAGTGCTTTGCAAGCTCACGTTCTATCCAGTCGATGAGCACGTCAATGATATACTGCTGTTCGTCGGCGGTGAGTATCTTGCCCGAGGGTATGCCGTGCCATTTTTCAAGGCAGCCACGGCAGCAGCAGGCGGTGGCGTGCTGTGCGACAAAGACAGGGTGACCTTTCATAGCGGTCTGTTTGCCGTCGTTTGCAGGGTTTTCCGCCGACAGCTTTTTGCTGACAAAGTCGGCAGCGTGTGAGCGGATAAGCTCCATGCCTTTTTCTTCGATATAGGCTCTGTCCTTTTCGGAAAGGTGGAACCTGCTGCGGAAAGTTGAAGCCGACAGGCGCCTGAAAAGGTTTTCTCTGTCAGGCAGGGTGTATTTTATCCTGTTGGCGCAGCCTGTGTTCGGCTCATAGCTGTAACCCGACTTTTCAGCCTGTGAGAATTGCAGTCGGCGCTCAATATGATAGCGTTTGCCGTCTTTGACGAACAGTGCGCCTGTTTGTCTGAACACGAAAGGTACGCCGCATCTGACGCATTGGCGGCGAAGCTCCTTTACCCAGCTGTTGTCGCAGGGGCGGGCGTTTGGTCCCGACTCGCCGCCGCAGGAGACGTGCTCTATCAGACCGCTTTCGAGGTATTTTTCGATATGTATCTCTCCGAGCATCGGCTCGCTTGTGACAAGGCGGTGCTTTATCGGCATTTCAAGCAGTATCGGTATGCGGTAGTCGGCACGCTGCTGGTCTTCGCAGGTGCTGCATATGGTGACGTTGTCCCAGCCGTTTCCCCAGTCGGCCGGTATGCAGTCGGCAAATCTGTCGATGCGCTTGGTGATGATGATGAACGAAAGGTCGCTGCGCAGGCGCATCATATCCCAGCACTGCTGACGCCACGGGTCTGCATCGGGAACGAAAAAGTCAGAGGTCATGCAGGCAAAGACATACCCGTCTGATGCCTGCAGTTTATATTCGCCCTGCCTGTTCTTTTTCAGAGGCAGGTCAAAATCGAGAGTTTTTGTCACGATGCCTGCGTCCTTGCCGATGCTCTCATCACGTCTGTAAACGTAACAGTTCGCACAGCCCGGACTTATTTTGTGGCAGCCGTGCCACGGATTCCACACGGGCATTTTCTCACCTCATTTTCCCTTTATCTCAATCCTGTCGAGAATGCCCTGAACGTCAACGCCGGGGTGGGTGACATACATTCTCCTCACGTCGCTGACAAATCCGATATCTGCGCCTGTCTTTTTGCAGACGGTCTCTGCTGTGCAGCCTTTGTCGGTGAGCCTGATTATCGTTTTAACGAGCGCATAGATATCTGTGCCCGAAAGCTCGGGCGTGCGTGCAGAGCTGTCTCCGAGCTGTGCCGTTTTTGCGTGGGCGTAATATACCGTTTTGGGCTTGAGCGCAAGCAGCTTTTCCCAGCTTTGCGCAATAGGCGTGCCCTTGTGGGCGTCAAGCTCGTACAGCGGATTGAGGTCACCGACGAACAGGGCTTTTTCGTCATCGAGCCACAGAGAGATGCTGTCGTCACTGTGACCGGGCGTGTGGAATATCTCGCCGCTGATGCCAAGCTCTGCGAGCATACTGCGGCTTTGGTCTGTTGTGAAAAAGCGGACCTTGCTGTCATCTATGGGGACAAAATCCGAGCGCTTGTCCTTTGCGAAAATGCTGTCGCTTGCGTGCAGGAAATCACGCTGGACATCTGCCGCCGCAAGCGTCACGCCGAGGTCGGCTATCTGCTGTGCGATGCCCATATGGTCGGGGTGAAAATGCGAGATTATGAGCATTGATATATCCTGCGCCTTTATGCCGTTTTCACCGAGGCAGCGAAAAAACGCAGGCAGAGTTCCTGCCCAGCCTGTGTCAAACAGCAGACTGCCCTTGCCGCCCATGATAAGATATGTGTTTGTTGCCGAATAACGCAGCGAAGTTATCACCGCTTTTCCCTCCCTTTGTTTTTTTATTGATTATACAACCGAACGGAAAAAGTGTCAAGCGCACGGAAAAATCAAAAGGCTCTGCACGGTAAAATGCAGAGCCTTCCGAATAAAGAGGGGGAAAAGATATGTCATTCATACTGCGCTTGCGCCGTAGTTGGAAAGAACTCTTGCAGACGGGTCGTTTACGTTGCATCCCTCCCATTTCTTGTTCGGCATCCAGAAATCCACGATCATTTTGCTCTGACCGGGGTAGTAGCGCTCAAATATCTCACGATACAGCAGAGATTCCTTGGTGAACGGTTTTGCGTGTGTGTACTTTTCGCACAGACGGTGGAAATCCTCATCGGTGTAATAGTCCTCGGCATAAGCCTTGAGGTAGTTTACGAGAGAGTGTCCCACCGCATCGGAAAAGGCAGCCTTTTCACGATAGAGGATATCCTTCGGCAGATAGTCGCCCTGCTCAAACGCCTTGCGCAGCAGGTATTTGCCCTTGCCGTAGGTGTTGAGCTTCTTTTCGGGGTCTATCGCCATAACGTAGCGCACAAAATCGAGGTCGCCGAAAGGCACTCTTGCCTCGAGCGAGTTTACGCTGATGCATCTGTCTGCACGCAGTACGTCGTACATATGCAGCTCACGGACTCTCTTCTGTGCTTCGAGCTGGAACTCCTCAGCGTTCGGTGCAAAGTCGGTATACTTGTAGCCGAAAAGCTCATCGGAGATCTCGCCCGTGAGGATAACTCTGATGTCGGTCTGCTCGTGGATAGCCTTGCACACGAGATACATTCCCACGCTTGCTCTTATCGTTGTGATGTCAAACGTTCCGAGCAGGCGAACGACCTGTTCGAGCGATGCGATGACATCGTCTTTTGTGATGATGACCTCGGTGTGATCGCTGCCGATATAGTCGGCAACTTCCTTTGCATATTTTAGGTCGATAGCGTCCTCGCTCATGCCGATGGCAAAAGTTCTGATAGGCTTATCCGAACGCTTCTGTGCAATGGCGCACACCAGCGATGAATCAAGTCCGCCCGAGAGCAGAAAGCCGACCTTTGCATCTGCCACAAGGCGCTTTTCAACGCCTGCGACCAGCTTGTCGTGAATGTTTTTGTAGATAGTTTCGTGGTCGTCGTCAAGATACTTGTCAACGGCTGCGATATCGCAGTAGCGCACGAACTCACCGTTGATGCAGTAGTGTCCCGGCGGGAACGGCTTGATATCGAGCGCAATGCCGATAAGGTTCTGCGGCTCGCTCGCAAAGGCAAGCACGCCGTTTTCGTCGTATCCGTAATAAAGCGGGCGTATGCCTATCGGGTCACGGGCAGCGATAAAGCTGTGGGTTTCGCTGTCGTAGATGATGCAGGCAAACTCCGCATCGAGCATCGAGAACATTCTCGTGCCGTATTCTCTGTACATAGGAAGCAGTATCTCGCAGTCGGAATCGCTCTCAAAGGTGTATCCCATTTTTGCAAGCTGCTGCTTTGTCTTTTCAAATCCGTAAAGCTCGCCGTTGCAGACAACATAGCTGTCATCGAGTCTGAAAGGCTGCATTCCCGAATCGGTCAGACCCATTATCGAGAGTCTGTGAAATCCGAGCACGCCGTCTGGCAGTGTTACAAATCTGGTATCATCAGGACCTCTTGATTTTGTCCTTCCGAAACATTCTTTTATCAGCTCCATATCTGCCTGTGCAGAACAGTAGCCCATTATACAACACATATCTATCCCTCCGAATTTAAAACACAGCGCAGGGAACAGCCTGTTTCAGCTGATCCCTGTTGTGTGTATGTTTTTGTTTTATTCTTCGCTGTCCAAGAGAGCTTCACGTCCCTCTTCGCCGGTCCTTACCTTGACAGCGTTCTCAACATCGTAAACGAAGATCTTTCCGTCGCCGATGTGACCGGTATAAAGTGCCTTCTTGGCTGTCTCGATGACTTTCTTTACAGGAACAGAACATACAACGATGTCTACCTGTACCTTAGGCATAAGGTTCGTTTCAACAGCAACGCCTCTGTAATACTCGGGCTTGCCCTTCTGTGTGCCGTAGCCCATAACGTGGGATACCGTCATACCTGTAATGCCTATCTGGCTCATAGCCTTCTTCAGGCGGTCAAACTTAGCTTCCTTGCAGACGATCTCGATCTTTGTGAGCTTAGGTGTTGTTCCGTCTTCAAATGTAGGAACATTCTAGACAGGTATAGCCTCAGCTTCGGGAGTGTCGCCCTCAACAGCAACAACGTCCTGATCGCCATAGCTGGTGTACTTATGAACGGAAGGCATGAAGTCCGGGTATGCGCTCGGCAGACCGTGCTCTGTGATATCCAGACCAAGGATCTCTTCCTCGGCAGTCGTTCTGAGTCCGACTGTCTTTTTGATAACTGCGAATGTGATTATCATCATGATAGCTGCATAAGCTGCAACTGAGCCGAAGCCGAGAAGCTTCAGACCGAGCTGCTTGAATTCGCCTGTGTAGCACAGACCGTTGAGACCTGCAGGAGCGTCCGGAGTAGCGAAAAGACCAACTGCGATAGTACCCCAGATACCGTTTGCCATGTGAACGCCGACTGCGCCGACAGGGTCGTCGATGTGGAGCTTGAGGTCGAGAAGCTCGACTACCCAAACTACCAGGAATCCTGAAACAAGACCTACTGCTGCGGAACCGATAGCATCGAATGCATCTGTTCCTGCTGTTACGGCTACGAGACCTGCGAGTGAAGCGTTGAGACACATTGAAACATCAGGCTTGCCGTTCTTCTTCCATGTGTAGAGCATTGTTGTAACTGTTGCAACTGATGGAGCTATTGTTGTTGTGATGAAGATAGAGGACAGCTCCGAAACGTTTGTTGCAGCTGCGCCGTTGAATCCGTACCAGCCGAGCCAGAGGATAAATACGCCGAGTGCGCCGAGTGTGATCGAGTGACCCGGGATAGCGTTTACCTTGATTACCTTGCCGTCCTTATCACGCTCGTATTTGCCGATTCTCTCGCCAAGGAATGACGCACCGATCAGAGCGGCGATACCGCCGACCATATGGATGGCACAAGAGCCGGCGTAGTCGTGGAAACCAAGCTTTGAAAGCCAGCCGCCGCCCCATATCCAATGCGCCTCGATGGGATAGATGAAAAGTGAGATGACTGCGGAGTAGATACAATAGCTTGAGAACTTTGTTCTGCCTGCCATTGCGCCCGAAACGATAGTAGCTGTTGTTGCGCAGAAAACGAGATTGAACACGAATGTCGATGCGCCTGTGAAGCTGCCGTCACCGGGGCTTGCTATGAATTCTTTGAAGTGTGTGAACATATCCATGTTAGGAAGTCCGATAAGACCAAAGAGGGTATCTTCACCCATCATAAGTGTATAACCTAAAAGTGAGAATACAACTGTACCGATGCAGAAATCCATCAGGTTTTTCATGATGATGTTTCCTGCATTCTTTGCTCTGGTAAAGCCTGTCTCTACCATTGCAAAGCCTGCCTGCATCCAGAAGACCAATGCAGCGCCTATCAAAAACCAGAATTCGACTGTCATAGGATCATATCCTTTCTATATTATACTTTTCCTTATTTTAAAATTTAAAGCCGCTGCTCCTGCGTGAAGATGGAAGTTATTATCGGTTCACGCATTTGAAGATCGCAGGAGGCAGACGGCTTTATCAGCAATTTTATTATCTTACGCCGAACAGCAGTTCATCGTAAGTCGGGAATGGCCAGAACTTAGATGAGGTGATAGTTTCTGCCTCATCACATGCAGCTCTGAGGCTGTCCATTACGCCGAGCAGCTCATCTCTGATAAGATAGCCTGCCTCGATAACGTTCTTTGCGCCCTGGACTTTATCAAGAGCCTTTGCAAGCTCGTCAAGGCTTGCATATGCATCGCTTGCCAGCTGTGAGAGCTTTCTGACTGTTTCTGCCTCATATGTACAGGTGAGGTCTGTTGCAAGTGATTTCTTGGCGTTTGCTGTGTTTGCCACGAATGCAGCGTACTCTTCGATCGCAGGAAGGATCTCTCTGCGTGCGATAAGCTCCATTGTGTTTGCCTCGATAACAACTGCCTTGCAGTAGTTTTCAAGAGTGATCTCTGTACGGCTCTTGATCTCTGCCTCGGAGAACACGCCGTGAGATGTGAGCATCTTAACGTTCTTTTCGTCCATAAGATGCGGGATAGCATCAGGTGTTGTGCGGTAATTGAGAAGTCCTCTTACCTCTGTTGCTTCCTTGATCCATGCATCGTCGTAACCGTTTCCGTTGAAGATGATGCGCTTGTGATCGGTGATGGTCTTTTTGATCATCTCGTGCAGCTTTTCTTCAAAGTTATCTGCCTTTTCAAGTCTGTCTGCGTAGATCTTCAGGC
>CAMYUO010000049.1 GCA_947302065.1 uncultured Clostridia bacterium
GAGGATTTTGACTACGCTGTTATCGGAAGTGACGGCGAGGTGCTTTGCTTTACAAATGACGATATGTCAAAAAACATCCCGGCGGCGACGAAAAACTATGACATCATAAGGGACATAACCTCGGGCGGAAAGGTCGTCGGAAAGCTGATAGTGCGAAACACATATGCCGACGTTCAGGCGCAGGCACGGCAGAGGACAGCACTGCTGATAGGCATAATGGCGGCTGTGATGCTGGCGGTGTCGGTGGGGTATTTTATATATCTCAAAAAGCGCATCGTTGAGCCGTTCGGCAGGCTGGAGAGCTTTGCGGCAAGGGTGGCATCGGGTGACCTTGACACGCCGCTTGAAATGGACAGGCAGAATATCTTCGGTGCGTTCACAGAGAGCTTTGACATTATGCGTGAGGAGCTGAAAGCATCACGCCTGCGTGAGGCGGAGGCGGTCAGGAGCCGCAAGGAAATGATAGCGGAGCTTTCGCACGACATAAAGACGCCTGTTGCGTCGATAAAGGCGATGACGGAGTTTCTCGACCTTGTGACTGACGACGGTGAGCAGAAGCAGACTATTGCGGCTATCGGCGGAAAGGCTGATCAGATAGACAAGCTGATATCGAACCTTTTCCATGCGACGCTCGAAGAGCTTGAACAGCTTGAGGTCAAGCCGGAGGAGCTTTCATCTGAGGTGCTTGCGCAGATGATAACGCAGAGCGACCACCTGAAAAAAGTGAAAACTGCAAACATTGAGCAGTGCGTTATCTATGCTGACAGGCTGAGGCTGGAGCAGGTGGTGGGAAATATCCTGTCGAACTCATACAAGTATGCGGACACGGACATTGAGGTGACGAGCTTTTTTGAGGACGGGCATCTCGTGACCGAGTTTGCAGACAAGGGCGGCGGAGTTGACGAGAGCGAGCTTGAGGTGATAACGGAAAAGTTCCGCAGAGGGTCGAATGCACAGGGCAAGGACGGCTCGGGCATAGGGCTTTACATTTCAAAGTATCTTATGGAAAAGATGTCGGGCGAGCTTGCCTGCCGCAACAACGGCGAGGGATTCACTGTCACGCTGAGGCTGAGAATGGCGTAATGTATCTGTTGGGTGTGAAAGTGTATAATAACAGGTTTTTTCGCCAAGCCTTTTTCTCGCAAAAAAAGGCTTGCGGGTCGAGGGCAGCGCCCTCGTCGCTGTCCGCAGACAGCGAAATCTCCGAACGGCAGGCGCACGGAAAAGGGTGAATGCCAAAATAGTCCTGTGGACTGTTTTGGCAGAGGGAAAGCCCTGTAAGAGAGGGCGTTCCCTTACCCTGTGGTAACGTCGGTAACCTCAAGGCGACCGCAAAAGGTCGGCTTGACACACAGAACTATGGTTACGATTTGGGGATTGCACCTTAAAAACATAGTTTTAAGTGCACAGACAAAGAACGATTAAAGAACTGACAAAGATTTTTGCGAAAGTGCATGATATAATAGGGTCATACAGGGAAAAGGCTGTATGACCTTTTTGATTTTTGCAAGGAGAAGGGCAATGGAAAAGAAAGAGACGATAATCAGCACACAGAAGCTTTCAAAGAGCTTTTCTGTCGGCGGCAAACAGCACCACATAATCAAGAACCTCGACCTTGAGATATACAAGGGAGATTTCACGGTGATAATGGGGTCATCGGGTGCGGGCAAATCGACTTTGCTGTACTCGCTGTCGGGAATGGACAAGCCGTCGCTGGGCAGGATAGTTTACTGCGGACAGGACATCACCGACGAGAGCAGTGACAGGCTGGCGGTATTCCGCAGAAAGCACTGCGGCTTCGTGTTCCAGCAGATACATCTTGTTGACAGCATGAGCATAATGGACAACGTCATCAGCACGGGCATGCTGACTGGACAAAAACAGAAAGACCTGAAGAAAAAGGCGATGAGGCTGTTTGAGAGGGTTGGCATCGGTGAGGAGCTGACGGGCAAGTTCCCTGCACAGCTCTCGGGCGGTGAGGCACAGAGGGCGGCTATCGTAAGGGCACTGATAAACGACCCCGACATAGTCTTTGCAGACGAGCCGACGGGTGCGCTCAACAGTGCGGGCGTAAAGGCTGTGCTCGATGTTCTGACGGACGTGAACAACTCGGGACAGTCGGTGGTCATGGTGACGCACGATATAAAATCTGCACGCAGGGCGAACAGGATAATCTATTTGCAGGACGGCGGAGTGATGGGCGAATGTGACCTTGGCAGATATGTCAGCGGTGACAAAAAGCGTCACGAAAAGATAAGGGGATTCCTGGAGGAGATGGGATGGTAAAGCTGATAAAGGCGAACCTGCGCAAAGACAGGACGATACTCATAGTGTTTGTGCTGATAATCATTTTCTCGACGTTTCTGATGCACACGGGACTGCTTGCATCGAATTACAAGCAGCTTTATGATGATTACGCACAGCAGTCAGGGCTTTGCGATTATATACTCTACACGAACAAGGACAGCGGCGAGATAGACGAGACACTTGACAGCTTTGACTTTGTTGAGAGCTACAAAAAGTCGGACACTGTCCTGCTCAGCTCGTTCACATACACCACGAGCAAGAGTCCAAAGCAGAGCAAGGCGACCGACTGGGTGTTTCTTGATATTGATGACCCGAACGGATTTTCGGAGCTTGAATTTGCAGAGCGTGATGACAGCGTCAGCGGCAGGAAGATATATCTTAACATCTATGTTGCGTACAGCAACGGGCTTTGTGCAGGCGATAAAATTTACATCGACACCAAGTACGGAAAGTTTGAATACACGATAGCAGGCATCTATCAGCATCTGTTCATGGGCAACAGCTATTCGTATCTTTCGGCGATGCTCGACAGCGAGTCGTTCAGCGAGCTGAAAGCTGCGAGAGACGGTGCGAAAGGCAGCACAGACAGCATCGAATGGCAGCAGATAACGACCGTTCACATCAAAGACGGCTGCGACCCTTACGAATGTCTGATGGACACCAAGCAGAAGCTTGCGAGCGAACACGGAATGTTCTGCAACGGATTCACGGCAGACGAGGCAAAGTCAGTTTATGTGGCTGTGGTCAATATCCTTGCGGTGTTCATGGCGGCGTTTGCGGTGCTGATAATGATAATATGCGTGATAATCATAATTTTCACGATAAACAACAACATCAGCCGTGACATCATCAACATCGGTGCGCTCAAGGCGGTGGGTCACACGGTCAGGCAGATACGCACGGCGCTGACGGCGGAATATCTGTTTCTCGGTGCGGCAGGCTCGGTCATCGGCATTGTGCTGTCATATGTGCTTTACCCTGTGCTCGAATATCTTTATGTGCGCCAGATGTGCGGCATCATCTGGAAGAACAGCTTTTTCCCTGCGATATCGTTCGGGGTGCTTTTCGGAGTGATAGCTGTTATCGTGCTGACGGCGTTCGCTGCGACGGCAAAGGTGAGAAAGCTTTTGCCTGCAACGGCTCTTCGGTTCGGGCTGAACTCGAACAGCTTTAAGAAAAATCACCTTCCGCTTGACCGAACGAACGGCAGGCTCAACGTTCTGCTTGCGCTCAAAAGCACTTTGCAGAGCAAGGGACAGAACCTTATCGTGTTTATCATCGTGCTTGCGGTGTCGTTCATGACGATGTGCTCGGCGGTGCTGTTTTACAACACGACGGCGGACATATCGAGCCTGCAGAGAATGATAATGGGCGATGTTGCAGATGCACATTTCTTTGTCAAGGACGGCTCGGGCGAGGCGGTATCAAAGACGATAGAGAGGCTTTATTCTATCGACGGCGTAAAGCACGCTTACGGCATAACGATACTGTTTGCATATGTTGACGGAAAGGAGATAGACCTTGTTTACACGACAGACCCTGCGTGTCTGAGCTGTGAGATTTACGACGGAAAGATGTTCAGAGAGCAGAACGAGGCTGTGCTTGGCAGCACGCTTGCGGACAAGATAGGTGCAGGCGTGGGCGACGAGGTCGAGGTGACATACGGCGCAAAGAAAAAGCGTTTTCTGGTGACGGGCTTGCAGCAGTCGGCGATGAACAACCGCATTTACATTCACGAAAATGCGGCGAGAGAGCTTGGCATTACGGTGACGTATGACAACGTTCGGGTCAGAGTCGAGGACGCAAGCGAGGAAAGGGTAGACGAGGTCATCAGAAAGGCTGAGGCTCTGGGCGATGACAACATCACAAGCACCGACAATCAGTACAGGTTCCAGCACAGCGAGGAGAACACGCCTGTGTTTGCTATCGGCGTGATAGTGATGATACAGATGCTGCTCAATGTCGTGGTGGTGCTGCTGGTGATAAGGCTTTTGCTCAAGACGGTGTTTATAAAGAGAGAAAAGGAGTTCGGCATCAAAAAGGCGCTCGGTTTCACAAGCGGTCAGCTTAGGGTGCAGCTTTCGCTGTCGCTGATGCCGGTGACGGCGGCGGCATCGGTGCTGGGGTCGGTGCTGGGGCACTATCTGATAAACCCGGTGTTCACGCTGGTGCTCGGCGGATACGGTCTGAAAAAGGCAGACCTTATCACAAAGCCGATACTGATGCTGCCGACGGCGCTTGCAGTGATGATATTTGTGTTTGTTTTCAGCTATGTGATGAGCAGAAAGATGAAAAAGGTATCGGCGTACAGGTTGATACAAGAATAAAAAGTCTATTTGAATTATAAAAACCTGTCAAGGACAAAACAGGTTTTTCGGTCCAGCCTTTTCTCGTAAAAAAGGCTGGCGGGTCGAGGGCAGCGCCCTCGTCGCTCTCCGCAGAGAGCGAAATCTTTTTTGTCAGGCGCACGGAAAAGGGTGAATTTTAAAACAGTCCTGTGGACTGTTTTAAAAGAGGGAAAGCCCTGTAAGAGAGGGCTTTCCCTTTCTTGGTGGTAACGTCGGTTTCCTCAAGACGACCGCAGAAGGTCGTCTTGATTATCTTTTGAATGGTTCAAGTTATTATGCTTTGCTGTTGTCGGTTATTATTAACAAAAGGCAGATTGACTTATCTCCTGCTATATGCTATAATTAATTGTTAATTGCATTTCAAAAAGGAGAGTAAAAATGATAACAGTTTCAAACGTAAGTCTTTCATTCGCAGGGCAGCTGCTTTTCAAGGATGTTGACCTGAAATTCACCGAGAACAACTGCTACGGCATCATCGGTGCCAACGGTGCGGGAAAATCGACTTTCCTGCGCATACTCTGCGGAGAGCTTGAGCCGACGACGGGTGAGGTCATTATCCCGAAAGAGACACGTCTTTCGGTGCTGAGGCAGGATCACTTTGCATTTGATGAATACACCGTGCTTGACACTGTCATAATGGGCAACAAGCGCCTTTACGACATCATGCAGGAAAAAGATGCGCTTTACGCAAAGGAGGATTTCTCGGAGGAGGACGGCGAGCGTGCAGGCGTGCTCGAAAGCGAGTTTGCAGAGCTCAACGGCTGGGAAGCTGAGGCTGACGCTTCAAAGCTGATACAGGGACTCGGTCTTTCGGAGGATATTCTTTACTCGCAGATGTCATCGCTCAGCGGTAACGAAAAGGTCAAGGTGCTGCTTGCTCAGGCACTTTTCGGAAACCCCGATATCATCATGCTCGACGAGCCGACGAACCACCTCGACATTGACGCTATCAGCTGGCTGGAAGATTTCCTTTCGGACTACTTCGGCACGGTGCTGGTCGTTTCGCACGACAGACACTTCCTCAACAACGTATGCACGCACATTGTCGATATCGACTACACAAAGATACAGATGTATGTCGGAAACTACGAGTTCTGGTACGAGTCCTCGCAGCTGATGCAGAGAATGATAAACAACCAGAACAAAAAGACCGAGGAAAAGATAAAGGAACTGCAGGAGTTCATTCAGAGATTCTCGGCGAACAAGTCGAAATCAAAGCAGGCAACATCGAGAAGAAAACTGCTTGACAAGCTGACGGTCGAGGAGCTGCCTGCGTCGTCGAGAAAGTACCCGTTCATCGGGTTCAACATGGACAGGGAGCTGGGCAAGGACGTTCTGAAAGTAAACGGAATTTCAAAGACGGTTGACGGCGTTAAGCTGCTCAACAACGTGTCGTTCACGCTTTCGAGGACGGACAAGGTGGCTTTCATCGGCGAGTCGGAGCAGGCTATCACGATGCTGTTCAAGATTCTCGCAGAGGAAGAAGAACCTGACGAGGGAAGCATCAAGTGGGGCGTTTCCACGTCACGTTCATACTTCCCGATAGACAACTCGAGCTATTTCAACGACAACGACACGACTATCGTGGACTGGCTGCGGCAGTATTCACGCTCGGAGATAACAGACACATATCTGCGTGGATTCCTTGGAAAGATGCTGTTCTCGGGCGACGAGATATACAAGCCTGTGAAAGTTCTCTCGGGCGGTGAAAAAGTGAGGTGCATGTTCTCGAGAATGATGCTGTTCGGCTCGAACGTGCTTATCCTTGACAGACCGACAAACCACCTTGACCTTGAATCTATCACGGCGGTCAACAACGGACTTGCTGATTTCAAGGGCGTTGTCATATTTGCAACGCACGACCACGAGATAGCACAGACGGTCGCAAACAGAGTCATCGAGATAACTTCCGAGGGCTGCCTTGACAGAATGGGCACTTATGAGGAGTTCCTTGATTTCCGCAGAGAGCGTGGAATGAAATCATTTATAGAGTGATACTGATTTTTAAAGGGCTGTGCCGTGTGCATGGCTCTTTTTTGTGCGCAAAAGGCTTTTGTCAAAAGATTTGTGATAATAGTTGACATTCTTTCGGGGTTGTTGTATAATATATAGTGTATTTTTGTAACTATATGAGAATATACCCGTATCAATAAAAAAGATGATTGACAAAAGGTGGAAAGATAAAATGGGTTTAATGGACAAGATATTTGGCAACTACTCTAAAAAAGAGCTCAAAAAGATAGAGCCTATCAAGCAGAAGGTGCTTGACCTTGAAGAGAAATATCAGGCTATGGACAACAAGGAGCTGTCTGCTCAGACAGACGTTCTGCGTAACAGGATCAAGGATGGTGAGTCTCTTGACGACACGCTCACAGATGCACTTGCTGTATGCCGTGAGGCTGCGTTCAGAGTGCTGGGCAAAAAGCCTTACCCCGTTCAGATCATCGGTGCGATAGTTCTGCATCAGGGACGTATCGCAGAGATGAAAACAGGTGAAGGTAAAACTCTCGTTGCCTGTCTTGCAGCTTATGCCAACTCGCTCGACGGCAAGGGCGTTCACGTTGTAACGGTCAACGATTACCTTGCAAAGTTCCAGTCGGAAGAGATGGGCAAGGTATTCAAGTTCCTTAACTGCACGATCGGCTGTGTTCTGCCGGGCATGAGCAATGCCGATAAGAGAACAGCCTACAACTCCGATGTCACATACGGAACGAACAACGAGTTCGGTTTCGACTATCTGCGTGACAACATGGTAATATACAAAAAAGACAAGGTGCAGAGAGACCACTCGTTCGCTATCGTCGACGAGGTAGACTCGATCCTCATAGACGAGGCGAGAACTCCGCTTATCATTTCCGGTCAGGGCGACAAGTCTACTCAGCTGTACACTCTCGCTGACAGATTTGCTAAGACTCTGAAGCCTGTTACTGTCGTTGAGATGGATGACAAGGCTGACAACGATGCGCTCGGCGGTGATTACATCATCGACGAGAAAGCAAGGACTGCAACGCTTACAAAGAGCGGTGTTAAAAAGGCAGAAAAGGCTTTCAACGTCATCAACCTTATGGATTCTGAGAACATGACGCTGCTGCACCACATCAACCAGGCTATCAAGGCTAACGGTACGATGAGAAAAGACATCGACTACGTTGTAAAGGACGGCGAGGTGCTCATCGTTGACGAGTTCACAGGCCGTATCATGATAGGCAGACGTTTCAACGACGGTCTGCATCAGGCTATCGAGGCTAAGGAAGGCGTTGAGGTAGCAAGAGAGTCAAAGACTATTGCGACGATCACATTCCAGAATTACTTCAGACTTTACGAAAAACTGTCGGGTATGACAGGTACTGCGCTGACGGAAGAAGACGAGTTCAGGGAGATCTACCGTCTTGACGTTATCGAGGTTCCGACAAACAGACCTATCGCAAGAATAGATCATCCGGATGTTATCTTCAAGACAGAAAAGGGCAAGTTCAATGCTGTTATCGAGCAGATACAGGAGTGTCACGAAAAGGGACAGCCTGTGCTCGTGGGTACAGTTTCTATCGAAAAGAGTGAATACCTCTCCAAGCTGCTCAAGAACAAGGGCATCAAGCATGAGGTGCTCAACGCAAAGTATCATGACAAGGAAGCACTTATCGTTGCACAGGCAGGTAAGTTCGGTGCGGTAACTATCGCTACGAACATGGCAGGACGTGGTACGGATATCATGCTCGGCGGTAACGCTGAGTATAAGGCTCTTGCACAGCTGCAGAAGGAAGGCTACTCGGAGGAGATAGCTGTTGCGGCATCAGGCCCGTCGGTTACGGAGGACGAGGAGATACTCGCAGCAAGAAAGAGATATGAAGAGCTTTACAAGGGCTTTTCCGAGGAAGTTGCAGAGCTTGCCGACAAGGTAAGAGAGGCAGGCGGTCTTTACATCATCGGTACGGAGCGTCACGAGGCAAGACGTATCGACAACCAGCTGAGAGGACGTTCGGGACGTCAGGGCGACCCGGGCGAGAGCACATTCTTCCTTTCACTTGAAGATGACCTGATGAGAATTTTCGGCGGCGACAAGGTAACGGGAATCATGGACGCTCTCAAGGTCGATGAGAACACACCTATCCAGTCGAAGATGCTCACAAGCATAATCGAATCTTCACAGAAGAAGATAGAGGGCAGAAACTTCAACATCAGAAAGAACGTCCTCAACTACGACGACGTTATGAATACTCAGCGTGAGATCATCT
>CAMYUO010000050.1 GCA_947302065.1 uncultured Clostridia bacterium
CCGGACTGTTTTAAAATTCACCCTTGCGGAGCGCCTGACGGCAGGAGCGTTTCGCTGTCTGCGGACAGCGACTCGGGCGCTGCCCGAGACCCGCCACCTTTTTTTACGAGAAAAAGGTGGACGAAAAAACCTGTTATTATCTGATTTTCAACAAGCGCTGAGCGTTGCGCCCTAAGATATTTTCCTTGGCATCGTCGGAGATATCAAGGCGAAGTATCTTTTCACGTATATCCGCAGGGCTGTCCCACGGCAGGTCGCTTGCAAACAGCACTCTCTCGCTGCCGTGCTTATTGATTATCTTTGTCATTATCTCGTCGGGACAATAGGTCGAGGTGAATGCGGTATCGAAATACACCTCGCCGTCTGTGCCTGCGAGTATCTCGTAAACGTCTTCCCAATAGCTGTTGCAGCCGAGGTGCGCAAGGATGACTTTAAGGTCTTTGTGCCTTTTTATCATTTCGAGTGCAGGCTGTGCGGCGCAATGGACAACATCGGGCGAAACGACATCGTAGCCCGAGTGGAATATCACGGGCAGGTCGGCTTTTGCTATCTCATCGAGCAGCGGGTCGAGCTTTTTGTCGTTGATGAAAAAGCCCTGATAATCGGGGTGCAGCTTGATGCCGTGCAGTCCCAGCTGCCTGATGCGCCATACCTCGTCGATGGCGTCCTCTGCATCGGGGTGGACTGAGCCGAACGAGATGATGCGCTCGCTGTCCTGCTGCTTTGCCCAATCGTTGATTATCGTCTGCTGTGAGGGTTTTGTGGCGATAGGCAGCATGACCGACTTATCTATCCCCCACTCGTCCATGCGTTCGAGCGTCTGCTCGACAAGGCCTCGTGTGTACGGCGTTATGCCAGCGCACTTTTCAAGCACGCACATGGCTTTTTCTGCGATTTTCGGGTTGAATGCGTGAACGTGGAAATCTATCGTGAGCAATTGTATACATATCCTTTCATCTTTGAGTTTACAATACATAAGACAGTATAGCACAAATGCCCTGCCATTTCAACATAAATGCGGTGTTTTCAGTATTTGTCACAAAACCCTTGAAAAAAAGCGTGGGTTGTGCTACAATGATTACAATGACTGCGCCCACCCGGGCACGAAAGGAAAGAAATTATGGACGTTTTTATGGAACAGGTCGTTGCAAAGGAGCCTACCAGCCGTGACAAGATGCTCGGCATATGGCTGAAGATATCAGCTTTCGCCTTTGCGTTCGGTCTTATTCTTGCATCTATCGCATTTTTCCCATACATCGCACCGCTTGCGCTGTTTGTCGGCTTTCTTGCCGTATGGTTCGCTTTCAAGCTCGAAAAAAAGCTGACGATAGAATACGAATATGCCTTTACAAACGGCGAGCTCGATGTTGACAAGATAACTGCAAAAAGCAAGCGCAAAAGGCTTTGCAGCGTGCATCTGGGCACGATAAAGGCTTTCGGCAAATGGAACGATGATATGGAAGTCGAGGCTGATGCAACGATGGTCATCGCATCAGACAACAGCGGCAAGCTCGACGAATACTACATTGATTTCAACTATAAAGATTACGGAGAAACGACGCTTTTCATTTCGCCGAATGCTCAGCTGCTGGACATGATGGTACCGTTTCTTCCGAGGGAGATACGCAGGGAGTTCGAGAAAACTTACAAGTCACCGACAGGCATCGGGGCTGACAAAGAATAAGGAGCTTGGCAAATGGAACATATCCTGACAACAGCACAGATGAGAGACTGCGAAAAGCGCTCCGATGAGCTTGGCGTGAGTCTTTCTCAGCTTATGGACAATGCAGGCGAGGCACTTGCAAGAGCCGTGCTGAAAAGATGCACTCAGCAAGGGCTGAGAAAGTGTGTCATTCTCGCAGGCAAGGGCAACAACGGCGGTGACGGCTTTGTTGCGGCGGATTTTCTCGTATTTGCGGGCGCCGATGTGACCGTTCTGCTTTGCTGCGGCGAGCCTGCGACGGAGCTTGCAAAGGCTGCATTTGCAAAAATGAGCGATGCTGTCAGGGTCACGAGCGACCCGAATGGCGTTTTTGACGGCTGCGAGGTCATCGTTGACTGCGTTTTCGGGACAGGCTTCAAAGGCGCACTTTCGCAGGAAATTGCCGACATTTTCACGGCAGCGAATGAAAGCTCTGCACTGCGCATAGCGTGCGATGTGCCGTCGGGCTGCAACGCAAAGAGCGGACAAGCTGATGACAGGTCGTTCAGAGCAGATATAACTATAACGATGCACCGCAAAAAGCTGGGTCTTATGTTCTCACCGACGAGATATTTCTGCGGAGAGACCGAGGTCGCCGACATAGGCATACCTGTTCAGTGCGATGATGAAAACGACTGCCCTGTCAGCGTCTGCGACGAGCAGTTCGTAAAAGATATCCTGCCCGTGAGACTTCCCTACGGTCACAAGGGCACGTTCGGGCGGCTGACAGCTGTCTGCGGCAGCGACACTTACGTCGGCGCAGCGGGAATGAGCGTGCTCGGCGCAATGAGAACGGGCGTGGGGCTTTGCGACCTTTGCACGACGCACAGGGTCGTTACCTCGCTTTCTGCGACGATACTTGAATGTATATACACCCAGCTCGGCAAGGACGACAAGGGATTCTTCCTTGAGAGCAACGCCGATGTGATCCTTGAAAAGACAAAGAATTCGGGCTGTCTGCTGATAGGCTGCGGCATCGGGCATACAAAACAGACCGAAAAGCTCGTGGCACGCATTGCCGAAGGATCGCAGTGCCCTGTGGTGATAGATGCCGACGGAATAAACTCGCTTGCGGCGAATATAGATGTATTACAGAAGAAAAGATCCGATGTGATACTCACACCTCACCCGAAAGAGCTTTCAAGGCTGTGCGGCTGCAGCATAGGGCAGGTCATCGACGACCCGCTCGGGTGCGCAATGCAGTTAGCCGAGAAATACGATGTTACGGTACTTGCAAAGAGCAGCGAGAGCATCGTTGTGACAAGCAGCGGCTGCATCATGACGAACGCAGGCAACACAGCGCTTTCCAAGGGCGGCTCGGGCGACATTCTCGCAGGCATGACGGCATCGCTCGTGGCGCAGGGCTGCAGACCGCAGGACGCTTGTGCAGCGGCAAGCTTTATTCTCGGCAGGACTGCCGAGCTGCTTTGCAAAGATGCATCGCCGAGGTCGGTGCTGCCGACAGACATTCTTGCGGCTCTGCCGAAAAGTCTGAAAGCGATAGAGGAATAAAAGATACAAAAGGTCAGCTTCTGCGGAGGCTGACTTTTTTTGTCCGTTGGCACGGACAAAAAGTGAATAGTGAATAATTAAGGTGTTCGCTGCGCTCACGATTTTAAGCGGCAGCAAAACTGAAATTGGAGGCAGATTATGCGAAGAAAGATAATTGCGATAGTTTTAGCGGCGGCGTGCCTTTGTTCCTGCTCGGGCAGCGGCAGCGCAAAGCCGTGCGATGTTGACGAAAAGTTCCGCTCAGACGTGACGATAACGCAGGGCGGCAAGGAGTACTGCGCCGAGATGCGCCGTGCCGATGCTGACATCTGGGAGCTTGATTTCTCAAAGCCCGACACCGTGGCAGGCATGAAGCTCGGCTTTACGGGCAGCATCTGCACGCTTGAATTTGAGGACCTGAAATATGAGCTTGACCGCTCGCAGATATCGCAGTATTCAATGGCGAGCCTGTGCTGCGGCGCTGTCGAACAGCTCATCGCAAAGCGTGAGCTCGACTGCCGCAAGACCGACGATTCTCTCGTTGAAAAAGGCACTGTCAGCGGCGAGGATTTCGAGGCGTTTTTTGACGGCGGAAAGCTGACAAAGATAGCGTTCGGCGAACAGCTGATATGCGATTTTCAGGCACAAAAAAGCGGAGAGCTTTCCGAGTGAAATGCTCTCCGCAGTGTTTCATTATCAGTCAAGTGCGATGATGCACTTTGGTTCTTCTTCGACCTTTGCGACCGACTGGTCAAGTTCATCGGCAGCGACTTTGACAAGCGACTTTGCGCCCTTGCCGTAGCCTGTATCGCCGTAGAAGAAATACAGCTTGCCGTTCTCGACAACATAAGCTGACGGCTCGACAAAGTGAACTATCGAATACGGGTGGTGAACGATACCCCACGCATATCTGACAGACAGGATAGAATGCTTGCCCTGGTCTATGAGCTTTTTCAGCGTCACCGACGGCTTTTCCTTATCGGAATAGAGGTTCTTTGCAGTGTATTTGCCGTTTGAATAGAGCTCGAAGAGCTCGATGACCATTGGTGCGCTCATTCCGCCCTCGCCTACTCCGCTTGACATACTGCCCTGGTCGCACAGCTTGTTTTTCTCGGAAAAGATGATAAGCTCGTCTTTATCCCAGCTCTCGCCCTTATCGTAACGTGCAAGCACAACGGCAGCGGTCGGTCCGCAAGCGGACGTTCCGAAGATCTTTCCGCCCTCCTGTCCGATAACGCTGGTCGGCAGGGCAACTGCGTCCTTGACCTGCTTTGCGGCAGATGCTTTGACATATCTCTTTTCGAGCATGAAATCAATTTCTATGTAACCGTTGTGGGTCGTGTCGGGTACGCCTGTATAGTAACCGATCTCGTCTTTATTATCTATCGTATAGGCAAGCTGGAGCTGTTCGTTGAACACCTGCGTACCCTGTGGCAGTTCGTAAAGATTTGCCTTTTCGCCGTCAGCTGCTAAGTCAGCAACGAGAACGTGGCTTTCGCCGCCAATTACCCTATCGTTTCCCGTGCCTGCAAAGGCTGCGACTTTATAGGAATATGTGTTTCCGTGCTCGGCATTTTCATCGGTGAACGTTGTATTTTCCTTGCCGTCGAGAGTTGCGGCAGTTTCCCACTCATCGCTCTTTTGGCGATAGACGATATATCCGTCAGCGCCGTCTGCGGCCTGCCACTTGATAACGACATTGCCCGCATCGTCCAATGCGTAGTCGGCTGCGAGGTCGACGACCGACGGAACAGGCTTTGCGGTCTGCGTCGTGGTAGTTGCGGCAGTTGTTGTTGTCGTCGTCCGGGTCGTTGTGTCGGGCACGCTTGATTTTTTCAGCGGCGCATCGCTCGATGATGACGATTTGTCCGAAACGAGCTGCACCGTCAGCCATATCAGCACGCCGAGTGCGGCGAGCAGAGCTATCAATGCGATTATAAGTCCTACCCGTTTTGCAACCTGCGGTTTTTTCTCTTTTTGATGAGTTCTGCGGCTGCTCATATCTGATGTGTCCCCCCTGAAGATAAGATTCTTCCTTTTTTTCCATTCATAGTATATTAGGTTCGATTTTTTCTTTATATTCTCGGATAAATATTATAACATATTAAGAGAACATCGTCAACGGGCAATAAAATCAACGTTCAGAGAACTTGTGACCATTTTTCTGTACATTTTCACAACATTGTGAAAAGCAGGTGATAAAACTCCCGCCCGGGCGCTGATGCCCTGACGGGAGTATGTATACATTATTTTGCAAGCCAGAGAGTCACGCCTGCCAAGGCAGCGGAAGCGGCGATGATAAGTCCGCCTGTGAAAGCGCCCGTCTTTTGCTTGGTGGTCATAAACTCCTTTGGTTTGAGCGGATTGAACTTGATGTTGACCTTGTCGCCGACTTTATAGGCTTTGCGGTTTTCCGACTTTACGCCTGCGGCTTTTTTATACGTCTGTGTGCCGACATTGAACTCGAGCACAGGGCGGTAGCTGTAAGTGGTCTTGCCCTTGTCATCTGTGTCGCCTTTTCGCTTGATGTCAACTATCGTTGCAACGCCCGGCTCGGTGCATCTGTTCTTTTTCCTTATTCCCTTGACGATGATGAACACGCCGACAAGACATACCAGACCCGAAATGATGAGAAGTATTCCTTTGATCCCCATAGATAACTACCCCTTTCAGTTTATCGTAATAATTCTTACAAGCAGACATTTGCTTGTTATAAGTATAACAGATTGATTTCAAAAATGCAACAGCTGATTTACAGTTCGGAGAAAATTCGGTTTTTCGTATTGACATCTGCGAATTAACGTGCTATCTTATTGGCAAAGACACGACAGTTGTCTTTCAACACGCAGCAACAGGACTTTCTCAGGCGGTGCATGCAGATGCTGCCACCTTTCCATCTGCACTTGTCCCCGAGGATCCCTGCTGATTATATACTTTTACCTCCGATATTCCTGCGGCTGTTATGCTGTGCAGCGGCAGGCAAGTCAGAAACCAACAGCTTTTCATACACGAAGAAGACCCATACCAGCAGGTACGGGTCTTCTGCTTTCAGAAATCAGAACGCTGCGCTGTCAGATGTGAGAGCGCAGCGCTTTTCAGAAGCAAGAAACAGGTCTATAAAGCTAATTCCGGAACCAAGGTCTTGCCTCTTGTTTTCGGTTTTCTCGCATATATTCGGGGCTTTCCGCAAATTTGCGCCCGTCCGAGCCCCTTCGGATACATAACTTAAAACTATTTGATGGCTTACCGCTTCTAACCTCTAACCTCTCACCTCTGATACTCTAAAAGCCTCACCCCCGAGCGGGTATGAGGCTTTTGTGTTAATTATCAGTTTGCCTTTGGAGGTGTGCTGCCGCTGTCATCGTCGATGCCGAGAGATATCAGCGGGTTAGCGCTGCTTGCGACTTTCGGAACGACGCCGTTCCACTTCTCTATCGTCTGATACTGGATCAGCGAAGGATTGATCGAAGCGGAAATGGTCTTGTTAGCCTCTGCCTGAGCATCAGCCTTTGCCTTGATAGCCTTTGCTTCTGCCTCTGCTGCAACTACTCTGTTCTTTGCATCTGCTTCAGCCTGGATGACCTTTTTCTTTGCCTCTGCCTCGGCAACAACTATCTCCTGGTTCTGCTCAGTCCTTGTCTTGATAAGGTTCTGCTCAGCGACCTGCTTTGCCTCGATAGCATCGTTGAATTCCTTGGAGAAATCAAAGTTTACGATGTTGAACTTTTCGATCTCGATGCCGTATTCGGACACCTTGCCCTCAAGCTCGACCTTTATTTCCTCTGCAACGCTTGCACGCTGTGAGATGAGCTGCTCGGCATTATACTTAGCGCAGACGCTCTTCATACCTTCCTGAACGGTAGGCATCAGGATAACGTCTTTGTAGTCAACACCGATCTCTCTGAATATCCTTGCGGATGCTTCACTGCGGATACGGTAGTTGACAGCGATCTTTGTGGAAACTGCCTGCAGGTCTTTGGAGACTGCATCAGCAGTTGTCTCATAGATCTGGATCTTGTTTGAGATTATCTCTACCTTCTGTGCAAAGGGAATGACAAAGTGCAGACCCTCTGTCAGTGAGGTATCGGATACCTCGCCGAACGTCGTTACAACGCCTGTGCAGCCTGCGGGCACTATCTTGATGGACATTATCACCGAGACAACTGCCAGAGCTGCAACAACAGCGATCAGGATTATCAGCGGAGTCTTGCCGCTCTTGCCGCCTTTTTTCATATCGATTACTCTTTCTTCGCTCATAGTCTTTTCCTTTCTGACTGTGGTTCTCCCCGTATTTTCGGAATGTACATTCCTGGCCGTCAGGTCTTATCCTTTCGGTTTAGCATAGTATAACACGAAAGCAGTTTTTTTGCAAAGTCACGGGGAGCAAAGGGGAACAAAAGGGAACGGACTAAATTGATATATCGCATAGTTTTCTCGCTGTTTCTCACTCGTTCTCGCTCATGCTCGCTTTTTCAAAAACAAGCGGGATATGCGGTCTTTGAGCCGAAATCGGCGCATCAGCGTGATATGCGCAGTTTGTCCGCATGATGCTTTATGGCTATTGAAATACGTCTGAAAATATGTTATCATCTAAATAACGACAAAAAATCGGGAGGTAAGAACTATGCTTTACACGATAAAAAACGACAGGCTGGAGGTGTCGGCAGACACGTTCGGCGCAGAGCTTCACTCGGTCAGACTTGACGGAAAAGAGTATCTGTGGCAGTGCGGCGATGCGTGGAAACGCTATGCACCGATACTGTTCCCGTTCATCTGCTCGCCTAAGGACAGGGCATACACCGCAAAGGGACAGCCTTTTAAGATGAAAGGCAACCACGGCTTTGCGAGGGATATGGAGTTTGCGTTCAAGGCGCAGACGGAAAACTCGCTGAGCTTTGTGCTGACAGAGAACGCCGAGTCGCTTGCGCAGTACCCTTACAAGTTCACGCTCGAGGTGAGATATACGATAGAGGGAAACCGCCTGCGTGTCGAGAATCTTGTGACAGGCGGCGAGGATATGTATTTCTATCTCGGTGCGCACCCGGCGTTCAGCTGCACGCTGGCTGACGGCGACACGCTCAGCGACTATTACGTTGAGTTCGACGAAAGCGAGCACATCACGCAGGTCATCGGCGGCGAACAGGTCACGCTCGTTGAAAACGGCAGTGTGCTTGAAATGTCAAGGGAGCTTTTTGACAACGACTCTATACCGCTGGAATACCCGAACTCAAAGGCTGTCTCGCTCAAATCCAGAAACAGCGAGCATTATGTGCGTATGGAGTACCCCGTGAGCGACTGCATAACCGTGTGGTCACCGACAGGCGATGACAGGGCGCAGTTCGTCTGCCTTGAGCCGTGGACAAGCGTGCCGACGTTCTATGATGACGACTTTGAGGCTATCGAGGATAAACCGCACGCAATAAAGATAAACAATGGCGAGACATATAGGTATTACTACGATATCATACTGTATTGATCAGATCCAGAAACACGATAGTCAAGCCCTGAGGGCTTGAGAACGGCGACGTTACCGCAGGGTAAGGGAACGCCCTCTCTTGCAGGGCGTTCCCTCTTTAAAAACAGTCCACCGGACTGTT
>CAMYUO010000051.1 GCA_947302065.1 uncultured Clostridia bacterium
CGTTCAGACTTTTCGTCATCGGTAAGCTCTCTTTTGCGTGAGATGGCAGTAAGCTCAGACAGCCTGTCAAGCTTTTTCTTCTCCATAATTTTTACACACTGCTCCTTTGCAAAGCGCCCGTATTTTTTTCGGTGTCTGCTTTGCCAAGATAGTCGGACGGCTTACACAATACCGCCCTTTGAGTCCGAAAATTATCACTTTGTGCACCCATGTTATTTATTATCTGTATTTTTTTATTTTGGTGTACAACAAAATGCCCATTTTCGTCTACAAGTGACATTATAACACACGCTTACATAAAATTCAAGGGTATTTTGCACAAACTGTCCAATGAATTTCCCTTGATTTGAACAAAAAATAATTATATTGTGTTTACTCTTGCAAAAAGTACAAGATGTGGTATAATGTAATTGGTTCATCTGGATTTTTAATTTGTAAACTTTTTGTTAATGACATAAATGCTGCCCTTTGCGGCGGTTTAAGGAGCATCATATGAAGCATAAAAGAGTCACCCTGAGTGACGTTGACGGCTTTGTCCGTGACGACATTTTCGGCACGCACAGCGCACAGAGCAGCGAAAGGCTTCGGCTTGTCCGCACAGCGCTGACCGAGAATGCAACGCCTAAGCAGCGCCGCTATATCATAATGTATTATAAAGACGGCATGACGATGGACGAGATAGCCGATGCCTGCGGCGTTGCCAGATCCACCGTGTCGAGAACTATCGCAAGGGGAAGAAACGGCATACTTGCAGGTCTTAAAAAAGCAGAGCTTAAAAAGCTGTTTGAGATGTTGTATAGTCAGGAGGCAGAGCGTGGCGACACCGATAAATGATTTTGTTAAAGCATACAGCAAAAGCGGCACTGTGCGCTTTCATATGCCCGGTCATAAGGGCGCAGAGTTTCACGGTCTCGAACCGCTCGATATCACCGAGATAAACGGCGCAGACTATCTGTATGATGCAGACGGCATCATCGGGCAGAGCGAGTCGCAGACTGCAAAAGCGTTCGGCACGGCGGCGACACTTTTCTGCACCGAAGGCTCCAGCCTTTGTATAAAGACGATGCTCGGTCTTGTCAAGCTTTCCTCAAAAGCGCAAAGACCTGTTATCCTCGCTCCGAGGAACGTGCATAAAGCGTTTATTGATGCCTGTATCCTGCTTGACCTCGATGTCCGCTGGCTCTACCCGCAAACTCCCACAACGTCAATCTGCTGCGCAGACATCACGCCCGCACAGTTTGAAAAAGCTCTCAGCGAGGACGGCATCGACGCCGTATATGTCACAAGTCCCGACTACCTCGGAAACCTCGCAGATATACGGGCTATCTCGCAGATCTGCAAAGCCCACAGCATTCCATTGCTTGTCGATAACGCCCACGGCGCATATACCGCATTTCTCAAAGACAGCCTGCACCCGATAGCTCTCGGCGCAGATATGTGCTGCGACTCTGCACACAAAACGCTGCCCTGCTATACGGGCACAGCATATCTGCATATCTCACAGTCTGCAAATGCGGCGTTTGCACAGGACGCAAAGCGTGTTATGTCGCTGTTCGGCTCGACCAGTCCGTCTTATCTTCTGCTGCAAAGTCTTGACCTGTGCGGCGATATGCTTGCATCGGGGGAGTTTTCAAAGCAGCTCGAAAGCGCAGTTTCCAGAGTCGCAGACTGCAAACAAAAGCTTGAAAAACAAGGCTGGCAGCTTTGCGGCAGCGAGCCTATGAAAATAACTGTCTGCGCTGCAAAGTGCGGATATGACGGCAAAGTCCTCGCCGATATGCTGCGCTGCGGCGGCATAGAACCCGAATACAGCGATGTGCAGTTCGTTGTGCTTATGGCAGGTGTTTCAAATACGCAGGCTGACTTTGACAGGCTTGCCGCTGTTCTTGGCAGTATCCCGATCAAACCGCCGATAGACAGCGACCTTCCGCCCGTTCTTCCAACGACAAGGCAGATGCCGATAAGACAAGCCGCCCTGCAGAAAGGCGTCAGCGTGGACGATGCCCTCGGCAGGATCTGTGCGCTGAGTGTCACAGCCTGTCAGCCGTCGGTGCCTGTTGTCGTCAGCGGCGAGCTCATCACGCAGGATGTAGTAAAAATTCTAAAAAGGTATAGCATTTTTTCTGTGAATGTGCTATAATATACTTTGTATAAATGATCTCATAAGGAGGAAACTATGAAACTTGTATATGCAATCGTGAATACAGATGACGCATATGCCGTAAACAAGGGACTTTCCGCTGCAGGCATAAGAGCCACAAAGCTCGCATCAACAGGCGGATTTCTTTCCAAGGGCAATACTACGTTTATGATATGCTGCGAGAACGAAAAGGTCGATGATGTCATCGAGGTCTGCAAGCAGTTCTCCAAAAAGAGAAAACAGACCGTTCCCGCATCGGCAGTTCTCGAAAGAGGCTTTGCTGATGCTCAGCCCGTCGAGGTAATGATCGGCGGAGCTACGATCTTCGTCACCGACATCGAACGCTTTGAGCAAGTATAAATATGGAACTTACCTTTTACGGAAACAAAGAGCAGCTTGAGCTTATCCGCAGGATGATACAAAAAGGCAGAGAGCAGCGTTCAATTATAATCTGCGGTGAAAAAGGTCTCGGTAAAAAGCACCTTGCACGCTACATCGCCGCAAGTTACCTTTGCGAAAAGCACGAGGGAAAGCCATGCGGCGAGTGCAAGTCCTGCAAAATGGCTGCACACGGCACTCATCCCGATATCATCACAGTTGAGTCAAATGCCAACGGCAACTATATCATCGACGAGTCTATACGGCCGATCGTTGCCGATTCGGCTGTGCTGCCCAACGAGAGCAGATATAAGGTCTACATAATACCCGACCTCGATCGCTCGGTCAATACGGCGATAGCTGCGCAGAATATCCTGCTCAAGCTGATCGAAGAACCGCCCGAGCACGTCGTTGTCATAATGACCGCAAGAAGCAAGGAGATATTCCTGCAAACGATAATTTCAAGAACGCTCTGCCTCGCTGTCACAAGCACAAGCGAGCAGGAAAGCTCGGAATATCTGCACGCAAATTTTCCGGATAAATCAGAGGAAGATATAACAGCAGCGCTTGCCGCAGGCAGAGGCAATATCGGCAGATGCACAGAGTATCTCGAGGGAGCAGGCTTTGCCGAAAGCGTCGCCGCCGCAAGAGCACTCTGCGATGCTGCGCTCACCGCCGACGGATATAAGATACTGCGTGCGCTGCATGCAGTCGATTCCAAAAAACAGCTCGCCCGTGAGTGTGTCGAGCTTTTCGGAGAGATAGTCCGTGATGCCTGCTTTTGCAGAGTCGGCGAGACGGACGAAAAGCTGTCTGTCAGCTGCTATGCACAGGGAGCGCTCAGGCTCAGCTCGATGCTTTCTGCTGCCGAATGTACCAAATTGTATGATACCGTCTGTAACTGTGCAGCGAGGATAGATGCCAACTGCAACCTTGCGCTGACGCTAAACAGCTTCAGTGCAAAGCTGTCACGGGCGGTCAAATAGAAAGGAAATACTTATGATAACTATAATCGGAGTGCGTTTCAAAAGCGTGGGCAAGGTATATTACTTTGACCCGCAGGATAAAAACGTAAAGCAGGGCGATAAGGTCATCGTCGAGACTGCAAGGGGAGTCGAGTGCGGCGAGGTCGTTGTTGTTGACAGACAGATCGACGAGACCAAGTTCAACAACCCCATAAAGCCTATCATCAGGCTTGCCACCGATGACGACTTGAAGCGTATCGAGCGCAACAGAGCCAAGGAAAAGGATGCCTTCAAGATCTGCGAGACAAAGATCGCTGCGCACAAGCTCAATATGAACCTTATCGACGTCGAGTGTACATTCGATAACAATAAGCTGCTGTTTTATTTCACAGCCGAGAACAGAGTAGATTTCCGTGAGCTTGTCAAAGACCTCGCATCTGTTTTCAGAACGAGGATAGAGCTGCGCCAGATAGGTGTTCGTGACGAAGCCAAGATGCTCGGCGGACTCGGCGTGTGCGGTCAGCCTTTCTGCTGTTCAAGATTTCTGGGCGAGTTCCAGCCTGTATCTATCAAAATGGCAAAAGAGCAGGGCTTGTCGCTCAACCCGACTAAAATTTCGGGCACCTGCGGCAGACTTATGTGCTGCCTCAAATATGAGCAGGACGCATACGAAGACCTGCTCAAAACAACTCCGAAGCAGGGCGCTATCGTAAAGACTGCAAGCGGCAGGGGAGTTGTCGAGGAGGTCAATCTCATCACAGGCAAGCTCCGTGTCAAGATAGACAATAATGACAACGTCATCACCGTTGACAAGAAAGAAGTCGAGGTCATCAGAGACAGCGTTATCCGTGTCGATAAGAACGAGATAAGAGCGCTCAAATCACTGGAGGATAAATAATGCCGTCATTTCCTGTCCACCTCGTCGTTGCGGATATGCTCTGCGAGAGCATCGGCATAACCGATAAGCCTGCATTCATGCTCGGCTCTATCGCTCCCGACAGCGTCAATCTCAAAGGCTTTGCAAGTCAGCAGCAGCGCTACGGCGCACATATCAGAGATGTTGACTACGCCGTGTGGAAAAAACAGCTCACCGGGTTCTATCGTGATAATAAACAGACCTTTGCAGACAGCATAGACTTTCTCAAAGGCTACCTGTTCCATTGTATCACCGATATTGCGTGGGACGAAGCTGTCCAGCCGCAGCTCTTTGAGTTTCTGCAAAAACAGGGCGAGCTTTCCCGAGAGCAGATAACAAAGCTCAAATGGGAAGAGCTTTTCCGCTTTAACAGTCAGCTCGTCGGCAGGGAAGACTTCCTGCGAGGCGTGAGCCTGCTGACAAAAGCGCAGCCAATAGCTATTGCGACCGTCACCGCCGAGCAGATAAGCGAGTACCGTGACTACGTTGTAAATGACTATAAGGACAAGATAAGCAGCGACCCGCCGCAGTTTTTAACTGCCGACCACGTCGCCCTCTGCGCACAGCGCACACTTGCCCTTTATAACGAACTGATAAAATAAAAAAAGAGCTTTGGAAAACTCATTTCGGGTATTCCAAAGCTCTTTTGTTTTGCCTATTTAGATTTTACCGTGATGATACATCTCGGCTCTTTTGCGACCATGTTCATTGATGTCGCAAGCGTCGATGCATTCACTCTCAGCAGACTGCGTCCGTTGTAGCTGTAATACGGGTCTGCATAATAGAAATACAGCGAACCGCCTATGTATTCATATCCGCATATCACAACAAAGTGCGTTCCGGAATAGTAATGCGTAACGATGCTCGATGTGTACTGCACAACAACAATGCTGCGCTCGCCCTTGTCAACAAGACCTTTGAGTATAGATGACGGGTCAGTACTGAAAACATTGCTCGCCTTGACCGTTCTGCCCGAGTAGCTTTCGATAAGCTTTATAAGGTTCGGCGCAGTGATACCGCCGCCGCTTCTCAGGCTGCCCTGGTCGTTGAGCTTTTTGTTTTCGCAGTAGAGTATCAGGTCGTCTTTTGCCCAGCTTGTTCCCAGCTGCGAGTTTGCAAGTATCGCCGCCGCTGTTGGTCCGCAGGCTGCCTGTCCCCAGATGTTTCCGCCCATCTGACCTATCGCTGAAGTTTCAAGTATCTTTGCATCGCTGCGCACGCTCACACAGCTGCTTACGACGAGATATTCACTGTAAAGATAGTTTACCACAACAAATTCAGGATAGTTCGGGTCATAGTGTCCCGAATATAAACATCCCGCCGAAATAGTTCCGACCTTGTTCTTTTTCTTGTCGTATATTGTCGCAGCCTTCGGGAAATAATACAGCTTTGACGATGTATCTGCCACTTTTGCCTTAGGTGCAGGCGCAGTTGTCGTCTGCTTCGGCTTTGTTGTTGTGACCGCCGTGGTCTTTGACTGCGAAGAGGTCTCTCTTGGCTTGACCGTTGTCTTTTTAGTTGTTGTAGTCGCACTTGGCGGCTCGGTCGACATCGTCCTGGTCGTAGTCGTTGTCGGCTGGGTCGTCGTTGTGGTCGCAGCAGTCGTTTCCGGCTCGCTGTAATATGTGGTCTCAGGCTCACTGTAATATGTAGTTTCCGGTTCGGTAAAAGTTTCCGATTCTGTTTCAGTTTCTGATTCTGTTAATGTCTCGGTTTCCGATTCGCTTGGCGTTGTCGCCTCAGTCGTCAGCAAAGTCGTTGTCGTCTCGGTGACAGCCTCCGTTGTTGTCTGCACAGCAAAGTTTTCTGCTGTTGTCGCAGCCGTTGTGCTTACAGTGGTCTTTTCAGTCGTTCTCTCTATATTTCTGACTTCCTCACCACCGCAGCTTGCCATACAAAGCACGATGCACATGCTAAGCACAGCTGCAATTGCTCTTTTCAATGTCTACACCTCCCGAACGATGTTCTATTATACGCTTGATTTGTTAACAAGTTTAAGCGGATGCAAGAACACACTGTTAATTATCCTGCTTTAGTATAATATTTTTGCACGTCCTAACCAAAACCTAACCGAAGAAAAACAAGCTTTGGAAATACCTTTCGGTATATTCCAAAGCTTTATTTATCTGCTGCCTATGCTCCCGCCGCATATCACATCTGCGCACTGCCTAACCCGAAACTTACCGAGAGCGCCGAGTTCACCGCATTCATCGAGGCGCTGTCGAGCGCACCCATCTTTTCACGCAGCCTCTGCTTGTCAAGCGTGCGTATCTGTTCGAGCAGAACGACCGAGTCCCTTGCCAGTCCGCATGTCCTGCTGTCGAGCTTTATGTGCGTCGGCAGCTTTGCTTTCTGCTGACGGCTTGTTATCGCTGCGGCGATGACAGTGGGTGAGTGCTTGTTGCCCACATCGTTCTGCACGATAAGTACGGGTCTCAATCCGCCCTGTTCCGAGCCGACAACAGGGCTCAGGTCAGCATAATATATCTCGCCTCTGCGCACAGTCACAATAAACAACTCCATTCATCTGTCTTATGGTTTTGTCCACACTATGATTATTCCCGCACAGCCGCAATTTAATCACCCGTGCGTGATTTTTCTCTCATAGCTTATTGTATGTGCGCATTCGACCTGATGTTACAATCCGAAAATCTCTTACCTCTTACATCTTATTTCTTTCAAACTAAAAGAACACCCCGCAGGGTGTCCTTTTAAAGTCTTTGTTATGAAATGCTGTCAGGTGTGAGCTTGTCCCAGCCGTCGCAGTATTTAACGTCAAGCTTTTCGCACAGCTCTGTCATCGTCTTCTGAATGAGCGGAGTGTCATATTCCTGCAAAAGCGCATCAATGTGCTCCTCAACATACTTCATGTCAACAGCCACACGCTTAACGATAAAGTAACCGTACATCTCGTGAACGAGCACGTCTTTTGCGACCTCGTTCTCTTTAAGAGTGAATGTCTTCTGGATAAGCTCTGTCGGGAAAGATGTGTTGTCCTTGCTGAAATAGTATCCTGCTTCGTTCGTTGCCAGCGCTGTGTCCCAGCCGTAATCTTTCATAACGGTCTTGAAATCAGCACCCGACTGGATTTTCTTGAGAGCTTCGTCAGCCTTGATCTTAGCAGCCTCCTTAGCCTTTTCCTTGCCTGCATCGTCAAGCTTGCTGTAAGCCTGCTGCTTTGCCTGTACCTTTTCTTCCAGTGACATCGAGCTGTACTTAGCCGCCGTCTCCGCATCAAGATCTGCCTCTGCATAAAGAGGTATCATTACGTGCATCTCGCACGCATACTTTGATGTGTCCTTGACGATGTTCTTGAAATCAGCTTTCTTTGTAGCATACTTTCCGTCGTTTGTAAGCAGAGTGTTGCTTATCTTCTGCTTGAGCTGAGCGTACTGCAGGCTGTTTCTGAAAAGCTCGTCGGTCATATACGAATTCTTGAGCTGTACCTGGAATTCTTCCTCGCTCTTGAAAGAGGACTTTGTGCTGTTGTATTCTTCCTCAGCCTTTTTCTTGTCGTCCTCAGTCAGCTCAAGACCGTTCTCCTTTGCCAGCTTGTCAACAATGCTGATGTTGTTCTTGATAGTGTTGACCGTCTCTTTGAGAAGATCCTCAAAAGCGCCCTTTGTGCTCTTGATATTGTCCATAGTTACACCGTAATTCTGAGCGAACTGATTGAGCGTGTAGAAATAGAAATATCTGAACGTTGTAAAATCGATGTCCTTGCCGTCGATAGTGCACATCACAAAGTCGTCGATGTCCTGCTTTTTGCCGTCAATAGTCAATGAAGGGTCAGAAGCAGTTACCTCGGAGACCTGTGAAGAGTCACCGCTGCTCGATGTGCCGGAGCTGTCAGAGCTGCTTGAATTGCTTGATGCATCGCTGCTTGAAGAGTCTGCCGCGCTGCTGCTTGTCTCGGAAGAAGAGTCCGCATCAGAGCTGCTTGAATTGTTGCAGCTTGTGAGCATGCAAACGCTCAGTGTCAGTGCTGCGAGCATAGCTGTGATTTTCTTTATCATTAATATTTTCCTTTCCATACTGTTTTTAATATAGTACAACAAGCAAATTGTACTATAATAATGTGATGAATATGTGTCGCATAAAATTAATTTTCTATGAACGAAATGTTTATTGTTACACAACACACCACTGCCCATTTTGTGCAAACCTACGAAATTTCGGCATTAATGCACATATCCTCGCCGCTGAAACGTTATATTATATAGAACTGTATTAGTATTGTAATGCAAGTGTAACGACAGTGTAAGAAAAATATGGTATATTCTAAGCAGGAGGACAAACCTATGAAAATATTATACTGCGCGTCAGAAGCTAACCCGTTCG